>DBJV01000067.1 GCA_002297185.1 Christensenella sp. UBA767 | reverse complement strand
CATATTGGCGATTTTGACGGACCCATTCCGCTGCTTTACGAGCTTATCAAGAGTGCGAAAATCGAGATTGAGGATATTTTTATTTCGGAAGTTACCAGTCAGTACGTGCAAATCATCAAGAATACGCCAAAGGAAGAACTCGATTTCGATTACGCAGGCGAGTTTATCACTATGGCGGCTGAACTTGTGTATCTCAAATCTATCCGTACATTGCCCAAAGAGGACGAGGAAATCACGGAGGACGATCCCGAATACGAGCGCATGCTGCTTATCAACAAGATTAAGGAATACGCCTTGCTTGTGGAACAGAGCAAAAAATTGCGTGAAATCGAGACGATTAACAGATTTTACCGCGCGCCTGTGTTTACGGATAAGGATTACCGTGTTGCGCTTGTCAATTTCTCTTTGCCAAAGCTTGTCGATGCTTTCGCCAGAGTGCTTGCAAACGCCGCTATTCACGAGAAAGAAATTATCCCGAAAAAAGTCGTTAAAGACCGCTTTTCCGTGCATGAGCAGATGGAAAATATCCGCTTGATGATAAGCGTGCGAAAGCAAATGAAGTTTACGGATTTGTTTGAGCCGGACTACGACAAGGGAGATATCGTAACGACGTTCCTTGCGATGTTGGAACTTTTGAAGTACGGTAGGCTGCGCGCGGAACAGGACGAAGTATTTGGCGAAATAACCATATTTGCGGTTGAAGGCACGTCGGATGAGCCGATTGTGTTTGAGGAGGGTGACGATGGAAAATATTGAGAACGTTGTTGAGGCTATAATCTTTGCGAGCGGTTCGCCTATTCTCAAAAGCGATATTTGCGAAAAAGTGCCTGAACTTACCACGCAAAAACTCAATTCTATAGTGAAATCTTTGCAAAAACGATACGGCGATACGTCGGGAATCGTGCTTGCCGAATTTAACGGGAAATTGCAATTTATGTCAAATCCCAAATACGGCGACACTGTTGCGGACGTTTTGACACCGTTGAGAGAGAAAGAACTCACCAAAACGCTCCTCGAAGTGCTTGCGACGATTGCGTATAAGCAGCCTATAACTCGTCTCGAAGTGGATGAAATGAGAAGTAACGTCAACTCGGAATACGCGCTTTCAGGACTTCACAAGGCAGGGCTTATCGAGGCTGTGGGACGTAAGGAAACTGTGGGCAGACCGCTGCTTTACGGCACGACGGACGAGTTTTTGAAGAAATTCCAAATCTCGAGCATAGACGAGCTCCCGGATTACGACGAGGTGCTTGAAAAACTTATGCTTATCAATGCGCCAACGCAAGAGACCTTGTTCCATACCAGAACGATTATGGACGAGGACGAAAACCTTGTGGAAGAGCAAACTATTGCCGAGGCTGCAGCCGATAATATCGACGATAACGACGATGGTGACGACGAAATACCCGAATTCCTCGAAGGCGAGCAATTTGAGGTGTTTGACTGATTTTAGAGTGAAAATTTATGCGACTTTGCAGAATGTAAGGTCGCTTTTTTTTATCGCAAAAATCGACAAGCGATTTTTGTGATGTTTGAGATAAATAATTGTATTTTGCGATATTTGAAGAGGGTATATTTGAATTTTGTATTTTGAAATGTTGAATATTTGCGAATTTGAACAGATTAGATGCACGATTTGAATAAATCGTAAATAAAATCGAGAGCAATGCACAATATAAGCGTATGGCGTGGGGTATTGCTGCTGTCGTTGTGGAATTCGTGCTGATGATTGTGCTTTTTCCGTTTAAGATAAACGTAAAAGCGCACGCATCGCTTGATAGAAAGGCGTTGCAACTCAATTTGAGTTTGCTCAAAATTCCTATTGTTAGATTGCGCGGAAATCTGTCAAAAGAGCCGTATCTAAAAATTAACGGCAAAAAAGCGAAGATAAAAGACAGCGCAATATCCGTATCTGCCTTGAAAAAGGCAATCGATTATGCAAATGAGGAGAAATTGCTCAAATACTCGAGCATAATTGCATTATTTGCTCTCGATGACGCCAAAAACAGCGCGATTGTGTGCGCAATTATGCAAATGTTGCCGCTCGGGATAAGGATATTTCAAAGCGGCGGAGACAGGTTTGACGCAGACTGCGTACTCGAGATGAAAATCAGCATAGTGCAAATACTTAATATAATTCGTCTTGTAAACGAGAAGGGTGAAGATGCAAAACTTCGATGACGTATTGAAACAAACTATAGAGAGCCTTAAAAGGTCGCTTGAGAGCAACGATATTATCGGCAAGCCGATAGTGAACGGCGACGGAACTATAATTTTGCCTGTGAGCAAGATAAGTATAGGTTTTGTCGGCGGTAGCGCAGACGTTGAAAACGGCAAAAATCTAAAATCTCCGACAGGGGTGGGCGGTGGCGGTATTAGCGTTACGCCGCTCGGATTTTTGATTTGCGGAGCGCAAAAGAAGTTTGTAAGAGTGGATAAAGAAGAGGAAAATAAGTGGCTCGACCTTGCAAAAAGCGTTGCAAACGTCTTGAAAAAAGACGACTGAGAGGGCGGAATATGAGTGAAAATACGAGAAAAATATTGATAATGGCGGTTTGTGTGGTGTGTCTGACAATGGCTCTAATAAGTTCGATTTTGATGCCAAAAACGCAAACTAGCGTCAAAAGTATTCTAAAAAACATCAAAAACGAGAGTGGTGTTGCACAAAACGAGACTTCACCTACTTCAAATCCGATTGAGGTGTTGCCGCTCAAAAAGCAAAGTCACGGCGCGGTGGTTATCGAGCAATCGTCAAGAAGAGTGTTATACGACGACGGTATGAACGAAAGATGCTATCCTGCAAGTACGACAAAAGTGTTGACTGCGCTTTGCGTGCTTGATAATATGCCACTAGATAAAATAATTACCGTACCCAAAGAGGCGGAAGGAGTGGAAGGCTCGTCTATATATTTGAAAGCAGGGCAAAAGATATCCGTAAGGGACTTGCTTTACGGGCTTATGTTGCGTAGCGGAAATGACGCTGCGGTTACGCTTGCTATCGCCACGAGCGGAAATATCCAAAATTTTGCCGCACTTATGAACGAAACGGCGAGAAAATGCGGCGCGCTTAACTCAAACTTTGTAAATCCGCACGGTTTGCACGATGAAATGCACTATACGACGGCGTTCGATTTGGCTCTTATTTGTGCAACAGCGTACGAAAACGCCGATTTTTGTAAAATCGTAAGCACGTCTAAGGCAAAAATCACTGTTGACGACGAGGCGAGATATATCGGGAACAAAAATAAGCTTTTGCATCTGTACGACGGGGCGAACGGCGTGAAAACGGGATTTACCAAGAAGAGCGGAAGGTGTCTTGTGTCGGGCGCAAAACGCGAGGGAATGCAGGTTATCGGCGTAGTGCTTAATCACTCGGATATGTGGAACGATACGATTAGAATGCTAGATTTTGCGTTTGAAAACTACTATATGTGTCCGCTTGACAAGGCAATGCTTACGAGCGGCGAGAACGTCGTTAAGGTGAAAGTTAAGCAAAACGTGACTGAAAATTGGCGCGATTTGGGATATCCTATCAAGAAAGACGGGAGCGAAAGATTGGTGGTTGAAAGTTGCTGAATACTTGAAAAATCACAAAATCTTACCTGAAATATCGAGATTGGGTTGAATGATTGCAAAATAAAAACACATTTGTATAAAAAGGCGGCTTGTCCGTCTTTTTTTGCGCGATTTTGATATTTGCAAGGCGCAATTGCTTGCCTCGAATAGTTTTTTTATGTATAATTACTTTAATAAATTTGCGCTCGTTTGGGCGCGCGGAGAAATTATGCGTATTAACAAATACCTCGCAGAATGTGGCGTATGCTCTCGTCGTAAAGCCGACGAGCTTGTGAAAGAAGGACGTGTGAGCGTCAATAAAAAGGTGGTCAGAGAGGTCGGCACAGACGTTGACGAGACTAAAGACGTCGTCTATGTTGACGGCAAAAAAGTGGTGAGAGTGACGCACTACGATTATCTTTTGTTCTACAAGCCGAAGGGATGCGTTACCACTCTCAACGAGGATAGGGACAATAAGAGCGGTCGCAAAAAAACGGACGCGGAACTCGAGGAAATCAAGAATCGCGCCGAGAAACTTGCAAAGCAGGGTATTGTCGAAGAACAGAAAGAATATTCCAAACCAAGAAAGATAATCACCGATTATATCGGTGACGACTATAAAAATAAGCGTTTATATCCCGTCGGAAGGCTGGATTATGACAGCGAAGGATTGCTTTTGCTCACGAACGACGGCAATCTTACGTACAAACTTACGCACCCGTCTAGCGAGATTCCAAAGACGTACGTCGTTAAAATCGAGGGTACGATTGAAGAGAGCGATCTTGCGGCACTTCGTAAGGGCGTGACGGTTGACGGTGTGAAGTACGGAAGAAGTAAGGTCAAAGTTACGGGCATCGAAAAGGTGGGCGAAAACAAAAAGGCGACTATCAATCCCAAAGATACGCTTGCAAAAGAGGCTATCGAGACGTCCGAGGATATGAGCAACGTTTATACGCGCCTCGAAGTGATTATTTTTGAGGGCAAAAACAGGGAAATTCGCCGCATGTTCGAGGCTGTCGAGAAGAAGGTCGTGTTCTTAAAGCGTGTTGCTATCGGTGAATTGCGACTCGGCGGACTTGCGCGCGGTGCGTATAGACCGCTCAACGATATGGAAGTGGCGTATCTTATGGATTTGTGCGACAAAATCCAATAAGTCGACAATTTCGATGGATACGAATTTTGAATAAATACGAATTTGCGACGAATACGCAAATTTTGCGATAAATCGGTGGAAGAATGAAGATATTGATTTCAAACGACGACGGGTATTTTGCACCCGGGATAATCGCCCTGGCAAAGAGGTTGAGCAATGAACACGACGTAGTCGTGGTTGCTCCTATGTCCGAGCGTTCGGGGACGTCGCATTCGGTGAGTTTTTTTAGCGGTATCACCTACGAGGACAAGGGCTACGTTGAGGGAGTGAGGACTTACGCAGTCAGCGGTTCGCCTGCGGATTGCGTACTTTTCGGCGTGAAATATCTCCTTAAAGACAGCAAAATCGACGCTGTGATTTCGGGTATCAACACTTGCCTTAACGCAGGCAGCGATATCATTTACTCGGGGACGTTCGGGGCGGCACAGGAAGGCACTTTCCACCGTATTCCGTCACTTGCCGTATCGCTTAGAACGCACGGCATGAGCGATTACGAGTTTACCGCCGATTTCGTCGCAATAAATTTGCCGACGCTTTTGAGTTACGCAAAGGAGAACGTTACGATAAATCTCAACGTTCCGTGCGTCAAAAAAGAGGACATCAAGGGCGTGAAAATCGCGCCTGTGGCATATCAACCGTATGACGAAAAGTATTACAGCAAGCCGGATGAGAGCGGCCTAGACGTATTCTACGTCGATGGACACGCTTACAAGCACGATGACGAGGTAAAAGGCGGCGATTGCTATCAACTCGATAGAGGGTTTATCACGGTTACGCCCGTGCAAATGCTTTCAACCGATCACGAAACGGTGAGAGAGTTGAAAAACGCGGAGTTCGAGCTATGAAGGTGTGTGTCGTTGGCGCAGGCGCATCGGGGATGATTGCCTCGATTTTCCTCGCTCGAGGCGGCGCGGACGTAGTTTTGCTTGAAAAAAACGAGAAAACGGGCAAAAAACTGTACATTACTGGCAAGGGCAGATGCAACGTCACCAACGATTGCGATATGCAGGAATTTTCCAAAAATATCGTGCGTGGAGAGAAGTTTTTGCGCTCGTCGCTATACGGGTTTACACCGCAGGATACTATGGCGTTTTTCGAGGATTTGGGCTTGAAACTCGTCGTGGAGAGGGGGACTAGGGTTTTTCCGCTCTCGCAAAAGTCAAACGACGTGATTAGAGCGCTGGAGTGGGGAATGCGACAAGGCGGCGTGAAACTTATGCTCAATCGAGAGGTTGAGGATATAAAAAAGTCGGGAAACGGATTTTGCGTGGTTACGGCATCGGGAAATATCGATTGCGACGTTGTTGTCGTGGCGACGGGCGGAATT
>DBJV01000024.1 GCA_002297185.1 Christensenella sp. UBA767 | reverse complement strand
CGGCGACTACGGCGAGTATTTGCCGACAAACCAAGGCTTTGACTACTTCTACGGCAGTTATTACGTCAACGATATGACTCCGTACAACTGGGTTGAGGACTATGTTGACGAGGACGGGAACTTCCACTCCCAAGAAGTGCGCACGCACAAGGAAAACCTTGACCAATCTCAAAGCACTCGCTTGCTCACGGCACAAATGATAAACTTCATCAGTTCTTCCGTGGAAAACGACGAGAAATTCCTTGCATACTACACCACTCCGTGGCCGCACTTCCCAATCTATTCGGACAACAACGGCAACGGTAAGGGTGACACCAACGACGACACCTATATCGATTGCATTGAGGAATTTGACAAATACCTCGGCGATATCCTCAACTACCTCAAAACTCACAAAAAAGGCGGCGAGGAATGCGCCGTGGGCGATGCGGACAATCTCTACGACAACACGCTTATTATCTTCACGTCGGACAACGGTCCCGGCAGAGAGGGTGTTACGGGTGATATGAGAGGCAGAAAGAATACCACCTTCGAAGGCGGTATGAAAGTGCCTATCCTCGTGAGTTACCCCAACGGAAACCTCGGCAAAGGCGACGCAATTGACAGCGTAAACTACAACTACTATCCGTGGACGAACAACAACGTTGCAACGTCCAGCGAAAACGTCGCAAGCAAGGTCAAATCGAGCGCAACGACGGGAACGACAAAGCATATCGACGCAAGCAGCATGAACTTTGACTTGTTCAACACAATCTTGCGCTACTGCGGCATCACCAACGCGGATAACAGCGTATATCTGCCCTCGGACAGAATTATAGACGGTGCGGATTTGTACGACTGGTGGCAAGCAAACGTCCCCACTTCCACGCGCGTTCACAAAAAACTTTTCTATCTCAAGAAAGGCAAATGCCAAGCCGTGCAAATGGCAGTTGACGTGGACGGAGTCGTGTACGACTTCAAATACTTTGACAGCGTACGCACGGAAAACTCGGCGTTTATAGACCAAGTTTACAAAAACTACCTCTTCAACCTCGACACAGACCCCGCGGAAGGATATTCCGTATCCAAAGATTTGCCGTGGGTTGCCGAAAAGCTGAACGCCGAACTCAAAGCCTTCCGCCAAAAGATGAAAACCAACCGTCGCGGTATTAAGCATTGAGTAAAGCAAATTTATCGCATAAAAAAGCACCGCATCTGCGGTGCTTTTTATTTACCTTTTTATGATATTTTATTTGTGATACACGAGTTTTTCTATCTTGCTTTCCCACTTTGCGATCTTGGTTTCGTCGTAGGTTTCGGGGATTTTCTTTGCGATTTTTGCGGCTTTTTTGGAGCGCATAAGCATATTGTTCATTGCAAGGAGCAACGGAAGTCTTGTCCAACCTCTTGCCACTTTGACGACGAGGTCTTTGGGTGATAGCACGATAAGTTTGCCCGTTGCGCCCGCAGCCATATTGCTGTCGTCCACGACGCCCTTTTCAAAGAGCCAATCGAGGTCTTGCGGTTTTGCGCCGAGCAACCAGCGTTTGAGCACGTCGACGCCCACGTGGTCTCCACCGCGCATTTTGTAATCGTTCACCTCGTATTGCCACAAATCTTCTTTCTTGACGGAGTTCGATTTTATAATTGTATCTGCAAGCATGCACGCCGCTTTCATGGAGTTTTCAATGCCGCTGCCAATCATAGGAATTGTCATAAACGCCGCGTCGCCTATTGCCACGTAACCGTCCGTCATCATACGAGTGAGCGGATATCTGATAGGAATAATGCAGTTGATGCCGCCACGCACCACTTCGTCGCTTATTATCGGATTTGAGGCTTTAAGTGCCTTATACGCACGGTTAAACGTGTCTTTTGACAATTCTCCTGCTCTTCCGATAAGGATATTCACCGTGCCTGCAGGATCCAATATACTCCAACTTATCCCCTCTTCTCCAAGGTGTTTGAGGTAGGCTCTGTTTGTGTTTTCGGGGTCTTTCACGCCCTCGACCTTTTTGTTGAAGGAGCGGTATGCAACGAAGATTTCGTTCTTTTGCGGCATAGCGGTTATGCCTGCGCTCTTCGGCAAGGACGCACGGAAAGGAGACATTGCGCCCGAATTGTCAACCACAAGGTCTGCATACACTTTTTCGCCGCCTGCGACTATACCCTTGACTTTGCCGTCCTCTATGATGAGCGAATCGACCTTTTGTCCGAGGTGGAAATCAACCACGTCTTTTGCACGGTCTATGTATTGTTGGGCGAGTTTGCGGCGCTCGGTTGACCAATCGAGTTGCTCGAGCGGCAAATGGAGATTGACCTCTATGCGCTCCGCCGGCGGAACGAACGTCCAGTTGCGTTTGGGGAAATACGTGCCTTCTTTGGGCAACGGAAGTCCGTACATGTCGAAAGCGTCACGGTTGACGTCGTCGTGCCAGTCGTACGATACGGTATCGTAGGTGTCTTTTTCATACACGCTTACGTCATAACCTACTCTTGCAAGCCTCTCACTTGCCACCAAAGACGCCATGCCTGCGCCGATAAATACAATTTTCATAGTTACCCCTGTATGTTTATTTCTATATGCAAAAACGCATTTTGCAATGCGCTTTTGTCTTTAATCCATATTATCAACCGCATCTACGATGCGCACGCACGCCTCATATGCTTTGGCAATGCACTTGTCGTTGACGTTGTCGCGAGAGTCGTATCTCGTATGCAAATATTGCGGACATCTTTGACTGTATCCCGTGATACTTGCGCTCTTAAAACCTTGACGAGAGAACTCCGCGCTGTCCGTCGCGCCGAGCGTAAGCGCGCCTTTTGTGAGTGATTTTGCGGATTTTGCAATGAGATTTACGACGTTTGCGTCGTTTTTCACCAATCCGTTGAGTTCCTTGGTGTTTACCCTCAACGCCTCCGTTTCTCTCAACGTATCAAGACAAACGAACGTGGTCGGCACGTCATTATAGTCGTTTTTGTGCTTTTCGCACCAAGCCTCCGCGCCTCTTTGACCTACGCTGCCGCTACCCGTCAAAATCACGCCGATTTGCGTATTTTGAGGCTCAATGCCCTGTTCTTTCATGCTTTCAAGCACGGCAAGCGCAACTTCGCAACCCGTCAAATCCTCGTTTGCGCCGTCAATGACGCGCTTGGGATCGATAAGGAAGTATAGGCATATCCAACCGGGCAAAAACGCTATTGCAACAAGCCCTACGATAAGCATTGCGCCGCTTGCTATGCTTGCGCCGAGACCACCTACGGTCACCCAATTCGCGACGTTTGCAGCCAGCAGATATACAAGCCCGATAAGCGACGATATGATGGCAAAATCCATTGCTCCGCCACCGAGCCTATAAAGCAGAGTGTATTCTTTCGTCGCATCCACGTGCGCAACGAAAAAGAGGCGGCTACGAATTTCACCGCTCGGGTTTTTCACCGCAGTCACGTTTTGCGAGGTCTTGACCTTGTAGAGAGGGTCGAAAAAGTGTTTGCTTGCAACAAACTGAATGACATACACCACGACACCTATAACCGCAAGCAGTATAGACACGAGCGCGGAAAAGAAATACGCCACGAAAGATAGCAACGCAAGCGACGCAACGATGCTCGCCCACGCACAATAAGCGTCGGGCGCAACGGAAAACTTTTCCGTTTTCACGTCGTCGCACACCGCTTTGAGACGCCCTTCAAAATATTCGGCTGTCTGTTTTTCCCCCTCACTGCCTGCGTCGCGCGCGCCGAAACGCTCGCATACATCTGCAATGTTGTCGCGCGCTTTTGCCGCGACTTCGTCCTTTTTGTCTTTCAATACATCATAAATCATTGTTATCCCCGCTTTCGAGATTTTGTAGCATCAATTGAAGGAGCGCTTGCATTACGCGCTTTTCATTGTCCTCAAATCTACTGAAAGCCACCCTATAAAACTTGTCGTTCGCCTCCGAAATAAGTTCGGCAACGATTTCCCCTTCCGACGTGAGTTCTAGCATTTGTTCCCTTTTGTCGATGGGAGAAATGTTGATTTTGATAAGACCTTTGTCTTTTAGTTGTTTTACGCTACGCGAAACGAGAGCCTTCGACACGCACGCTGATGCGGCGATATCGCTTGCCATACCCACCGTGCCTATGCTGGAAAGCACCACGATTTCGTTTGGCGTAAGATCGTAATCTTTGAGTTCCCTCATCTGATAGTCTGTATAGGAACGCAAAAGTTTGCGGAAAACCGCAAAATAATAAGCAGTATTTTTTAAGTCCATATTGTTATTATATCATTGATTGCGCCGCCTTTCAAGAAGAAAGTTTACAAAATCAACAATATCCATACAATTGTATGCATAAATCTCAATTTTAGCATATAAAGTGTATCATAAATGCACTATTTTCACCCTCAATACCGCATTTCCGACACATATTTATACATTTTCGTAAATAGTTGAGACAGAAACTATGCTACCAAAACTTAGATTGTTGTAAATAAGCGTTAAAACAAATTTACAACGACGTTATATCGACTTCAAAAATAATTAGCATTCTTCAAAATAGAAAAATTTTGCAATAAATGACATTAAAATAACACCATACTCAAACATACCTTAACGCTACACTTTGTTTGACTACCATTTAAGATAACACCATACTCAAACCTCAAATTTGAGCATTTTTGCGCACCACACGCAGAAATCTTAATGGTAGAGGTGTTTATACTATGATTTTATCACACAATTTGTTATTCGACAACAATCTCGCACAAATCGTTGTCAATGATTAACATCGGCTCATTTTTCGCCCTACTGCATTGCGCTCTCTCGAGTAGCAAAACGGAATACGGAGCATAGTTGAAATGCGATACAAGCAGCGAATATTCTTCATTGTCAAGAAAAGATCTCAAATTGACAAGCACAAACAGTTTTGTACCGACAAACTTTGCCTGCGCATCGAGACAATCGACGATACTCTCTGCAAACGATTTTTTGTGTTCAACAGGCTTGACCTTCATCGTTTTTAGGAAATCCTGCACGGATAAATCGGCATTATGTTCAACCTCAAGCGGCAATTCTACAGAAATCAAATCGCAAAATCCGCTCATCCGACTTATCAAATCGTAGTATTCTTGCAGGTATGCCTCGTCAATCACGCTTTTTATCTGCTCGTATAATCCCGACAATATTTTCTTATCGCCAAGTGACATTCCGAAATAATCAAAGATTATGCATCCGCTTTTTTTGAAAGAAAACGCTTTTTCGCCGTCATCTATTATGAAATCTCCGTCTTCACCGTTTTGTTGTGCCAAAAAATCGTTGCAGTATCGAACAAACCTTGACGCATTTTCAACGACAAGCACACCTACACCGCTTGTTATATCAAATGGTTTTGATAAATCGTAATGGCAAATTTTCATAACACCACCAACCTATTATCGTTGTCGATAACGTTGCTTTTGACATCTCCGACGATATCGGAATATTCAAATCCGTGCAATTCATCGGCAGTCATAAAAAACTTTTCTCTACGCCTTCTCTTGCCGCCTTGCACACTTCCGCCGTTTTCAAGCACTTGTCTCAACACATCGGAAACGAAAAACAAACAACGACTTACTTTAACCTCGTTTACAACGTCGTTTTCTGGAACATTTTCATCTGTTAAAGGATTTATTCCGTTTGCCAATTTATCAACGTAAACTTTTGCTCTGCAAAGCAATTCAAAATCATCCATAATTGCCTCCCACCTTTTAATACACAAATTATACCACCGCCGCCACGCATATTCAAGACCGTATTTTGCGACATTTTATTGGTTTTTCCTATATTTGCTAAATGCTTTATCGGAAATACTGTTATACTTTATCCATCAACATTCTTTACGTCAAAAACGCCCACGAGATGTGGACGTTTTATGTTGCAAAATTACAGGATAATTTGTAATTCCATTTAATTACTTTTGAGACTGTATCTCTGTATGATTTAAATCGATTGCGGTTTTCTTTCGGCTCTGCTCTTTTTCCCAAGGCGAGAGTTTTTATCTTGCCAATTATGATCTTCGTAAATTGTATATGGCAAAACGTTTATCGCCTCTTCTATAAAGTTATGGAACATCTTTTCCGATGATACAGTTTCAAAGATTGGCAAAATGCCTTCATTGCAATAGAAAAACGCTTTTTTCAGGCATTGAAACGGTGCACATATACATATTAAACGGCTAAAATCTCCATTCTTAAAAATCTGCGCCGCCACATAGCATTCGTCTGCAGAGTTATAAACGCCATTGTCACCTTTGTATTCGTCGTTCATTTCATCCGCAAAAATATCTTCCTCTTTTACGCCTTTTCCTATCAAATATTTCTTTCCGGCACAACTCAATGAACATACATCTACACGTTCTGCGCCATAAACATTTGCTTTCTTATGACGACTACCTGGAACATAAATTTTGACATTATCGTTTTTATTATAGATTTCTACTGCTTTATTCAGTCTTTTTGCAAATTCTTCATTCGGCGTGCCGTCTGCCCTCAAAGGATGTTGTGCCGCTACTTCGATTAAGATGTGCGGAGTTTCGTAATCATCCATGCGGTCGGACATTAGGCTTTTTGCAGTATTTTCTTTCTCTTTCCAATACGATAAAGCGGAATCCTTCTCCAAATAAAAGCAGAAATCATCAATATCTATGTCATCTGTTATTTCTACTATATTGTCCCTTCTTTTTGCAACGGCAAGCATCCCATCAAAATGCTTATTAAAAAGAGGAAAAAGTTTTTTCTCTTCCGTCGGAGTATTAGAAACGAATTCAAAGCAAGGCGTTCCGTCTATAGTTTTACTCGGAGGAATCGTCATTGCTACCCATCCCCACGTTGTATCATCATTTTTTATGGAAAGAGTAATCGTTTGTCTCAGCAATGTCGAACAACATCCGAAATAAATTTTACCGACACTTTCACTATTAATCCTTTTTGCTGTTATCAAAGCTTGTTTTAGCAAGGAAACCACAGACTGAAATTCACTTGCTAATCTTTTATAATTAGATTCAAACTCGTCCGGCGTTTCAATCAATGCAACGTCTTTGCAGAACTGAGAATACTTATTAGGAATGAGAATAGTAACGTTAGTTCCATTTGCCAACAATTGCGGAAGAATCTGTTCTGACAAAATAAACGTCAAATTATATGCGGTAGTAGATGCAATCTTAATCTCCTTGCTATTACTCAATTTCTCCGCTAATTCTTTTCCTCTCAAACTTGTACTTATAAATCTTTTTACGCCAAAATCCTCGCAATACTTGATTATATTTGCATAAGTTTCTCCGCTACCTATATAAGATTTAGTTGTTTCCGAAAGTGGAAACGCAAAGACTTCCTCGCCATTTTTAACTTGCGACATTGAAATATCAATTTTATGACTTTTTAGAGCTCCTAATAAAGAAACGTATAACCGTTGCGATAGCCCCTCGTTTTGCGCATCCAAAAAGACGGTATTATTTCCAATAAGTCTCTTTATCTCATCTTGTGAAGTTTGGCTAAAACAAATCGGAATAAGTTGTTTACCCAAAAACGTGGAAACTGAAAGTTCATACCAACAATAAGTACTTCTCAAATAGTTGTCCGTCGCGAAAATAACAACCAAATCAGCCGTTTTCAAACTATTGCTTACTTCGCTAATAATGTTATGTCCTGCAGAGATTGCCGTTTCGTATCGAGATGTATAAAAGTAATCAATTTCTGCGTTTTGTACAATATCATTTAGACTGTTGATAAAACTGTCAACTATTGCTTTATCCTCAGATGCGTGGCTCAAAAAAATCTTCATATAAATTTTTTCTCCCTCTTCCTATTAGTATAAATACATTCTACTGAAAGATGCGTCTTGTGTTTTTACGCGGATTCTTCATTAAGGATTTTATCACACTTATTTAATAATATCAATGGAAATATTGACACGCAATTCATAATACACCTCCCTACTCGCCACAAACGCGCTCCCCCTAACAGAATACTAAATGCATATTAATTGCATCTCATATTTACATCAAAAAAACGCCCACGAAACGTGGACGTTTTTTTATTTGGTAAAATTGGATTAGTTGAGTTGCGGGCCGGCGGGGACGAGGGCTTTGCCGTGGGCGTTGCCTTCGTATTTTGCAAAGTTCTTGATGAAACGACCTGCAAGGTCAACCGCCTTTGCGTTCCAATCCTCAACGTTTGCGTACGTGTCGCGAGGATCGAGGATGCCGCTGTCAACACCGTTAAGTTCGGTCGGGACTTCGAAGTTGAAGTACGGAATGGTCTTGGTGGGCGCTTTGTCGATATCGCCGCTCAAAATCGCATCGATGATACCGCGCGTGTCTTTGATGGAGATACGTTTACCCGTGCCGTTCCAACCCGTGTTGACGAGGTATGCCTTCGCACCGCTCTTTTGCATCTTCTTGACGAGTTCCTCTGCGTATTTGGTGGGATGCAATTCAAGGAACGCTTGACCAAAGCAAGCCGAGAACGTCGGCGTGGGTTCTGTAATACCGCGCTCTGTACCTGCGAGTTTTGCGGTGAAACCGGACAAGAAGTAGTATTGCGTTTGTTCCGGCGTAAGGATGGATACGGGCGGCAAAACTCCGAACGCGTCTGCGGACAAGAAGATAACGCTCTTTGCATCGGGAGCTGCGGAAATCGGACGCACGATGTTCTTGATGTGGTCAATCGGATAGGAAACACGAGTGTTCTCCGTGACGCTCTTATCTGCGAAATCGATTTTGCCGTTTTCGTCGAGAGTTACGTTTTCAAGCAAAGCATTGCGCTTGATTGCGTTGTAGATATCGGGTTCGGAATCCTTGTCGAGGTTGATAACCTTTGCATAGCAACCGCCCTCGAAGTTGAACACGCCGTTGTCGTCCCAACCATGCTCGTCGTCGCCGATAAGCAAACGTTTGGGGTCTGTGGAAAGCGTGGTCTTACCCGTGCCGGAGAGCCCGAAGAAGATTGCGGTGTTTTGACCGTTCAAATCGGTGTTTGCCGAGCAGTGCATGGACGCAATGCCTTTGAGCGGCAAATAGTAGTTCATCATAGAGAACATACCCTTCTT
>DBJV01000079.1:2852-5504 GCA_002297185.1 Christensenella sp. UBA767 | reverse complement strand
CAAGCTCGGCACTTATCCGCTCGCCGCCCTGCGGCTCGAACTCCAAATAGACACATTCCGTTAATAAGTACGCTTTGAATTGGCAGAGTGCGAGTATAAGAACGCCTTGAATGAGTGTACGATTGTGCGGCTTGCGCCTTATTGTTATTCGGGGAAGAGGGGGAGGAGAGATTGGAGGAGTTGGGCGTTTTGGGGAGATAGAGGAGTGAGGGGGAGACGGAGGGCATCGGAGCAAAAGCCTTTGAGGGACATTGCATTTTTTACGGGAATGGGATTGACTTCGCTGAAGAGGGCGGAGATGAGGGAGAGGACGTCGAGTTGCATGGCGGCTGCCTCTTTTATATTTCCGCTTTGGGCGAGGTGCGCCATTCTCGAAAAATAGGCAGGGCAGACGTTGCTTGCAACGCTTATAACTCCGCTGCCGCCCATTGCCATGATAGGCACGGTGAGCGCATCGTCGCCGCTATACACGGCTGCTTTGCCTCTTGTGAGGCGCAGACATTGCTCTATCTGTTCCATATTGCCGCTTGCCTCTTTTATTGCAACGATGTTGCTATACTCGCCCACAAGTTTTGCAAACGTTTGGGGCAGCATATTTACGCCCGTTCGGGAAGGGACGTTGTAGCAAATAATGGGCAGACTCGTACATTTTGCAATCGCTCCGTAATGCGCTATCAGACCGCTTTGCGTGCATTTGTTGTAATAAGGCGTTACGACCAACAAACCGTCTGCGCCCAGTTTTTCGGCGTTTTGGCAAGCTTTGATTGCCTGCTCCGTACTATTTGAACCTGCGCCGACGATTACGGGAATTTTGCCTTTCAAACGCTTGACGGCAAGAGTGATAACCAAGTCTTTTTCCTCTTGGGACATCGTGGCAGGCTCGCCCGTTGTGCCGAGTACGACAACGGCGTTTATGCCGCTATCGCAGCCGAAATCAAGCAATCTTTCAAATGCCTCGACGTCTAAGTTATTGTCCTTAAACGGTGTGATGAGTGCCGTTGCAACGCCCTTGAAAATCATTTCTACCTCCTACATTTCCTCTGCATTCTTTATCAACAATTCGACTATCTGCACGGCGTTGGTTGCCGCCCCTTTGCGGATGTTGTCGGCAACTACCCACAAGTTTGCGCCGCTATCTACGCTGTCGTCTTTGCGTATTCTGCCTACATATACCTCGTCGTGATTTTCGGCAATGAGAGGCGTGGGATAGACGTTGTTTTGAGGATCGTCCATAACGACTATTCCGTCCGCTTTTTCAAGCGCTTTCACAATATCGGATTTTGTGCAGTTTTGCACGAACTCGACGTTTATCGACTCAGAATGACCGTAGAACACGGGAACTCGTACGGTTGTGGCTGTAATTCGCAAATTTTGGTCATGCAAAATTTTGCGTGTTTCCACAATCATTTTCCACTCCTCTTTGGTGTAGCCGTCGTCCATAAATACGTCTATATGCGGCAGCATATTATAGGCGATTGGATGAGGGAATTTCTTGGGCGGAACGCCGTTTATTCCGTCCTTCAAATCGTTGTAGCCTTGAACGCCTGCGCCCGATACCGCCTGATAGGTGGAATACACTATGCGCTTGATTCCGAATGCGTCGTACAAAGGTTTGAGCGCAACGACGGCTTGTATGGTCGAGCAGTTGGGATTGGCGATTATGCCCTTGCTGAATTTTACGTCCTCGGGATTGACCTCGGGTACGACGAGAGGAATGTCGTCGTACATACGCCACTTGGACGAATTGTCAACCACGGTTGCGCCTATCTCTACGAATATGGGCGCAAATTTTTCGGATATGGCGGCGCCTGCGGAGAAGAGGGCAAAATCCACTTTGCCTTTAAGAAGTCTTACGTTGTCCTCGGTGAGTTCGATGACGGTGTGCTGTTTGCCTGCAAAATCAATTCGTTTGCCTGCGCTCTTCGAGGACGCAAAAAGATAATAATTGTCTATAGGAAGTTGCCTCTCCTCAAGCACTTCCAAAAATTTGCATCCTACCATACCGGTTGCGCCTACGACGGCGACGTTAAATTTTTTCATATAGCCTCCAAAGTCCCTTATGTACAAAATTTAACATCGACCACGGGGATTTAACGTTTATATGGACTTTGTACATAATATGAAAGCCGTAAAAAATGCGTTCTTTGACTTGCGATATTCGATAAATTTCGACAAAGAAAAAATTTTCGTCGAAAATGCGGGAAATTCGGCATGTGTGAATTGTTAATTATTTTGGACGTAAAGACGCCGTTTTGAAGTGTTTTTGCCGCTCGACAATTTCGGGGGATTGATAAAAATCGACCTAAACGAGGGCAAGCAAATAATTTTTGCTTTTCATTTGATATTTTAGATATAATAATGTATAATCATTATATCTATGCTTTAAGGGAGTTTGACAATGGCAAACAACACCACAAATTCGGCGTATGCGCGTCCCGAAAAACAAACTAAGTTCTGGCTTGGAAAATTGTTTACGGACGCAACGGTGAAAACCGAACCCGAAGAACCTCAAAAAATAGTAGTTGCAGGGCTTGCAGAGGCTCGCCCCACAAAAGAATATCCCGACTCGTTTTTCGGAAGGGCGGCGGCGGTTATGCGCGGAGAGTTCTCCTTGCTTTTCAGATCCACGCTGTACTTCTTGATTTTCGCAAT
>DBJV01000079.1:0-2818 GCA_002297185.1 Christensenella sp. UBA767 | reverse complement strand
GAAACCAACATCGTAAACGTTGGCGGAAATAGCAACTTTATGGGCGATATCGGTATCGGTTTCCCCGGCGGCGGCGACGTGCTTGCAAGAAATATCGCAAGTCTTTACCGCAACGTGAAGATGCCCGTATTTGCTATGTATGCGGCGTGCTTGCTCTTTGGCTCGTTCGGACTTTCCGGCTTGTTCTATTGCGCAAAACGCAGTTATTATCAAAATTATTACAAAAACTTCTCAAGACAATATTGGTACGGTTTTGCTAAGTATTGGTGGAAGTTCTTTATCGCAGGATTGTTTATGGTGGTCGTGGGACTCGGTATGGTCGAGGCTCTTTTGTATCTCCTTGAACAACAAACGCTCGGAACGGCAGGCGCAGGCGCGTATTGCGCGGTTGTGTTCAGCTGGATAATCGGTATTCCGCTCCTTGCAATCCCGATGGTTATGATGGGACTTTTCACGTCCTACGATTTGACCTTCGGTCAATGCTTTAAGAACGCACTCGTTATCATTGCAAACAACGCCGTATTTACCGCTATTACGGGCGTGCTTTCCGCGGCTCCGCTTGCTCTTCTTGCTCTCAACAGAACGCTCGGAATCGTCATCTGCATTGCGATGGCTCTTATTGGATGCACGTTTATGTCGCTTTGCTGGATCGCTCTTGCAGACAGAGGTATGGTGAAGTGCCACAACAAAAAAGCCGATCAAGACAAGACTCAAAAGTACGAGCAACGCAAAGCCGCAAAGCAAAATCCGTATGCAAACGGCGCACAAAAGGCTCAAAGCAGTCAAAACGCAGGTCAAAAGAAGAAAAATCAACCTGCTAAACCCTATCAAAATCCAAAGAAGAAAAAGAAAAAATAATGGCGCAAATCATAGGTTTTAATCTCTCAAAAGAGGATTATTTCAACCTTGCAGACGACGCTTTTGCAAAGGGCGACAGCGAAAAAAGCATCGTCAATCTACACAAGGCATTGAACGTTGACGAACGTTTCTTCGAAGCGTCGCTTGCGCTTGCCACCGTTTATTCCTCGCTCGGCGTATGGGATATCTCAAATGCGACTCTCTATAAAACCTTGTCCCAACATCCGGACAAGGAGATAAGAGATCGCATTTTTTATCAGTTGGCGATGAATTTTATGGACTTGAATCAGCCCGAAGTCGCCGAATATTATCTGCAAGACATCGCCGAGGCTTACGATATTCAGATGCCCGAGGGCGACGGAAGTGCGGAAAGCGGCAGAGAGGGCGGTTTCCACGTAGTTTATCCCAAAGGCGAGGATTATTACGAGATGCTTATCGAGCGTGCGTACGAGTTGGTGCGCGCTCGCAAATTTGACGAGGCAATTGCGCTTATGGACGAGGTGGACGCTCGTTCAAAGTCCAAAAACGCGGCAAACCATATAGTTTTGGTGTGCCTCATGATGAAAAACGACCTTGACAGCGTTATTGCCAACGCTCAAAAGATGCTTGCCGAAAACGGCGACAGTCTTGCCGTAAAATGCACGCTTGCAACCGCTTACCTTATGGAAGAAAAGGTGCAAGAGGCGTACGAGGTGCTTGACGAGATTTTGCAAAAAGACTATAAGAGCATGGAAGATATCCTTATGATTTTGCCTATTCTCGTCAATATGGATATGCACGCAGAAGTGGTGAAATATACGAGGCGAGTGCTGGAAAGTCTCGATTTGCAGCCTAATACGATGATTTGGCTGTCGCAGGGGCTTTATAATCTCGGGCAGAAGGATGAGGCGCGCAAGGTTATGGTGAAAGTGCGCAATATCTTCGGGGAGTATTCACCGGCGGATTATTTCCTCGAACTTTATAAGACCGAGCCAGAAAAAGTGCAGTATTCCATGAATTTACCGTACGTCGAGAGGGTTAGAAGGTATAAGGTGCTTGACGCCGTGCTTAAACTTTCGACCGATGATTTATCTATGGTGCTCGATATTAAGGACGACGACGCGATGCAGATCAAAAAACTCATCGAGTGGGCGTTTTTGGACGATAACGAGAATTTGAAATTCCTCATTCTCGACAAGCTCGCGCTTGTGGATTGCGAGTGGGTGGACGAGTTTATAAGACGGCAGCTTATCGGAGTGGATTTGTCGTTTGAGTTGATGTCGAGATTGCTGTTTTGCCTCATTCACGAGAAAACCGATAAGTTCTTTTTCAACTTTGACGTGGTGGCGCAGGATAGGTTCAAGAGCGTAAGGATGGTGCTGCCCAACGCATATTACAACTACAAGATGCCAAACGTGCTGTGCAATGCCGTGAGTTATTGCATATCCGATATCGTGTTCACCGACGAAGAGCCGAATGTTTACCTTGCAAAACTCACCGAAATTATCAATAAAATCGTGAAAGTCGAGGACGGGAAGGCGAAATATACAGAACCGAGATACGCAAAAATATCCACGATGAAGAGTATGCGCACGCTCGTGGGCGTGTTGCTCGCAAAGGTATATGAGGAGGACGATCCGCTCAATATGCGCGAGATTACCATTGAGAGATACAACCTCAATGCCGCTACTTTCGATAAATACTACAAAATCGTTTTCGGAGATGAAGATGGACGACAATAAGACTAAAAAAGAGATGCTGCAAATGCTCGACGTGATGCTTGACGAGGATAAGCCTTATCCGCAAAGATTGGAGGCGTACGAGTATCTTATGGAAGATTGCGAGCCGATTTTGGACGATATGATAAGCAAAATCTATACCCTCGAGGGCGAAACCGGCAAAATGCTCATGGAAGTGCTTGCGGAATATAAGGGCAACAAGGCGATTTTTATGGGGCTTGTGAGTTACCTCTATAAGGGCG
>DBJV01000054.1 GCA_002297185.1 Christensenella sp. UBA767 | reverse complement strand
TGTCCGGAAAGAGGGGGTATTGCATTTAGGGGAGTTATGCGGACGCTTTGTTCGGCGTGGTTTTTCTGCGCCACTTGCGCTACTAAGGTCGGATTCTAAAACATTTTTGGCACGCTTTCGGGCGTGCTTTTCTTTTATGGTTTTTATTATGAAAATGATGAGTTTGACGATTGTTAGGGCGGTGAGGATTACGCCGCAGACGCTGTTGAAAGGATAGAGGTTATCGACGATGTTGTCAAAGCCGAAGAAACTCAACGGGTAGGCGAGAACAAGGCACAAAAAGACGATTGCGTATCTGTGTTTGTCGTCGGAAAACTTTGCAAGTTTCTTGGTGCGAGAGAGGGTTTTTTGCACTCGGTCGCTGACGATTTTGAGCGAGGATACGAGGGTTGTAAAGATAGCCGCAGCTATCAAAACGCCGCAGACGGGTTTTAGGTGTAATTGCTCGGAAATCGCCAAAACAGGCATTAAACTGTCGTTTGTGTCGGATAAAACTACCGTTTGGAGCATATAGAGCATTCCGAACATAAAACCGCATATCATGAGGCAAGAGAGGAGAATCTCTTTGTAGGATAAGTTTTCGCCCTCTTCGGAGATGATTACGCCGCCTAAAAGAACGTCGAGTCCGCTGTATAAAATGGGCTTGTAAATCGCAAATGGGAGTGAGTAGGAGGGCGTGGGGAGTTTTGCGAAAATAAGAGAAATTGCAAGCACTATCATGGGGACGAGGACGGCGTTGAGGAGGCGGATTTTTTCTATGCCGAGAACGACGATTATGCCACCGAGAATGGTCATCGCAAGACCGAAGGCGAGGGGAATGCCTGTGAGCGAGGACATTATGTAATCGCCGCCTGCGAGCATGGAGCATAGGGATATGCTTGCCGCTGTGAAAATGCCCAAGTTGACGATTTTTCCTTTTGGCATAAGGTGGTTTTTGCCTGCGACGAGGAAGAGCGCGCAAAGCAAAGACATAAAGACCGATGAGATTGCGACGTTGAGGGGAGAGGAATCGCCGAAAAAGAGGGCTATCTCTCTTCCCGAGGAAAAGCCTGCGCCTATTGCCGTGCCTATATATAATGCTGCCGTTTTGAATGCTTTTTTCACACGAAAACGTTATGAGGGTAAACGACAAAATATGCCAAAATCAAACAAAAAACCACTCGATTGGAATGGTTTTTAATTTGCGCTCGGCATCTATATTTTTGCGATAAAAATATTTGTTTTAATGGTAATAAGCGTTTTTTTCGCTACGCTGGATTCCCACGCTACGCTCGGAATGACATAAGGAATACTCCACCTGTTTTTTCGCTGCGCTGGATTCCCACGTCGCAACTATGTTGCTCCTCTGAATGACAAACGGAGTGTTCCACCAGTTATTTTCCGCTGCGCTGGATTCCCACAGTCGCCTTGCTCCCTCGGAATGACATAAGGAACATTCCACCTGTAATAATTGAGCAATGATATGGCTATACGAGGAATTGCTCTTTTGTTTTGGCGATGGCGGTGATGATTGAGGCGGTTGTTGTGTGAATTACTCTTTTATCTTGGCGACGCCCGTTTTTATTGCGGCGGATTTGACGGCGGCGGCGATGGATGGGACGACGCGCTTGTCGAAAGGCTCGGGGATGATGTGGGTTTCGTCGGGATTTTCGATGAGGTTTGCGAGTGCCTCGTAGGCGGCAATCTGCATATCGACGGTGATGTCTGTAGCACGGGCATCGAGTGCGCCGCGGAAAATGCCGGGGAAGGCGAGGACGTTGTTGATTTGGTTTTGAAAGTCACTTCTGCCTGTCGCAACGATGCGTGCGCCTGCGGCAAGGGCATCGTCGGGCATAATTTCGGGAGAGGGATTTGCCATGGCAAAGACGATTGCATCGGCTGCCATTGAGCGTACCATGTCTTGTGAAATGGCGTCTTTTGCACTTACGCCGATGACGGCGTCTGCGCCTTTGAGAGCGTCTGCAAGAGTGCCTTTTATGTCTCTCGGATTGGTGCGAAGAGCAAGGGCGCGTTGCGCAGGATTGAAGGTATCGGCATCCTCTATTATGCCTGCTTTGTCACATACGATAAGGTCTTTTGCGCCGAGCAAAAGCAAAAACTCTGCAATTGCAATGCCTGCGCTGCCAGCGCCGTTGATGACCAAACGGGCAGTTGATATATCCTTTTTGACTACTTTAAGTGCGTTTTTGAGCGCAGCGGCTAAAACGATTGCGGTGCCGTGTTGGTCGTCGTGAAAGACGGGGATATCGCAAATTTCTTTGAGGCGGCGTTCGACTTCAAAGCAACGAGGAGCGGAAATGTCCTCGAGATTGATGCCGCCGAAACTTGAGGATATATTATAAATTGTGGATACGAGTTCGTCCACGTTTTGAGTCTTGATACAAATGGGAATTGCATCGATATCGGCAAACTCCTTGAAGAGAACGCATTTGCCTTCCATGACGGGCATACCTGCCTCTGCGCCGATGTTGCCAAGTCCCAAAATGGCGGAGCCGTCCGTTATAACGGCGACGGTGTTCCACCTGCGTGTGAGAGAATAACTCAAATCCTTATTTTCCTTGATTGCGAGGCAAGGGGCGGCAACTCCCGGGGTGTAGGCAAGAGAGAGGTCTTGCTTGTTTTGCACTTTGGCACGGGATACGACTTCGAGCTTGCCTTGCCACTCGAAATGCTTTTTCAAAGATTCTTCGGAATAATTCATATCGCTCTCCAAATCGTTTATGGCAATAGTTTACACCATAGCGCAAATCTGCGCAAGGCAATATGCGTGAATGTCTTGAATTTGAGAGGATTTTTGGATATAATCGGGGTATGAAAACGATTCTTTTTTCGCAAATAGTGCAAGAAGTGCAAAATCTCACGAGCGCGTGCAGTCGTATTGACGGGACGTGCCTTGATATGCTCAAAAAATCCGCAGAGAGCGAAAGTAATCAAAACGCAAAATTTGCGCTTGATATGCTCGTCAAGAATGCGGAAGTCGCAGAGCAAAACGGATTGCCCGTGTGTCAAGATACGGGAATGGCGGTGTTTTTTGTCAAACTCGGTCAAGACGTGCATATAGAGGGCGGATTGCTTACGGACGCTATAAACGAGGGCGTGAGAAGAGGGTATGCGCAAAACGGATACCGCGCGAGCGTGCTTGACCCTATAAGCAGAGTGAACACCAAAGACAACACTCCTGCAATCGTGCATATAGAACTCGTGGGCGGCGAGAATATGGAAATTACCTTTTTGCCCAAGGGCTTTGGCAGCGAAAATATGTCAAGGCTGTTTATGCTCAAACCATCGCAAGGCGTGGAAGGCGTGAAAGAGTGCATAGTGCGTGCGGTGAAAGAGGCAGGGGCAAATCCGTGTCCGCCCATTATCGTTGGCGTTGGCATAGGCGGAACTGCGGAAAAGGCAATGGAAGTGGCAAAAGCGCAACTTTTGCGTGAAGTGGGAAAACATAGCGAAGATAAAGTGCTTGCGGATATGGAAAGAGAGGTGCTTGAAAAAATCAACGCTCTCGGCATAGGCGCGCAAGGTTTTGGCGGCGACACTACCGCCTTTGCGGTGCATATAGGAAAATATCCCACGCATATCGCC
>DBJV01000092.1:3939-4264 GCA_002297185.1 Christensenella sp. UBA767 | reverse complement strand
TTTTCAAGCGCAATATACCACTTTAAGTCCGTTTTGAAACATAAGGAGCACAATCCCGACACCACGAGTATCGCGAATATACCGACGACTATTCCGATCATACGTTTCAAATACCCCACGTCAAAGTATATTTGCCTTGCGCAAGTTAAATGACGGAGTAACACAATTTTTGAAGGTTGCGTAAGGTAATGTAGGAGCAATCCTAATCAAACAAGGAGGTACATAAAATGAACGGATTCTTTTCAAACGGTGCAAACGGTTGCGGTTGCAATACTTGTGACATAGTGTTGCTCATTATGTTGCTCAATTGTTGCGGTTGCGGCGG
>DBJV01000092.1:1991-3889 GCA_002297185.1 Christensenella sp. UBA767 | reverse complement strand
TCTACCGCAACGCTAATTTGCGCTATCAGTTCAAGCAAGGGTAAATTATCTTGCCATAACTTCGCCAAATTATCGTTTTGGTGGTCGCACTTCGTGCGTTTATGCTTAATCAGCACCAAGGTAACGACAATGCGCAGTAAATGCGCATTGTCTAAACCCTGTTTGATTTTTACTTTTCTACCGCAACGCTAATTTGCACTATCAGTTCAAGCAAAGAAACACACTTTTGAGTTTGACACAAAATCACAGTATCTCGCTCCTCAAATCTTTTTGCGTCGAAGAGTCGCAAGTCATTGCGCCGAGATACTTTGCATTGAAAAAATCGGATACTTCCTTTGAAAGCATTACGTCCGTAAGTGCGTCTATCTTCGCTTTATATTCTGCGTCGTTTTTATAATCGTCCAATCTTGCGGCGATGACGTTTGCCTTGCCCGAAACCTGTTCGGGGTCGTCTTCTTTGGCGGCACGTTTGTCAGATGAAACGTTTCCGGTGTAAGCAGTGTTGCAAGGAAGAAGAGCAAAATCATAGTCTTCCATTGATGCAACGAGCAAATTTTCTGCCACGAGCGTTACCGTGACGGATTTATCTTTGCTCGTCCAAGATTTGCCGACTTTGCCGATATTTAGGTCATCGCCTGCATCGTTTACGGGGAAATTATCACCCTCGATCGCTTTGCTGATTACGCCTTTCCGTTCGAGCAATTGGAACGCTCTTATCGCATTTGATAAGTCGTCGCATATTTCAAACGTTTTCCCATCGGTAACGACGGTGCCAACGGCTGCTTTTCCGTAATATATTCCCAGCGGTTCATAGTGCACTTTGCAAGAAGCAAAGAGTTTGGTTTTGCCACCGTACGAATCGAGGTACGGAATATGTTGAAAATAATTTGTGTCGTAATCGCCGCTTGCAACCGCGTCGTTTTGCATCGTCCAGTCAAGAACGGTGACTTTTAGCGTAAAACCTTTCTTTTTGAGTTCGCTTTTTACGATGCCGTTAAGAACCTCCGCGTGTGGCACGTCGGACGCACAAATGCTGATTACGTTTGCGTTATTTTGGGAGCATCCGCCAAAAAAACAAGCCGTCAAAACCGTTGCTGCCAAAAGCACGATAGTACCAATACGTGCCAAAAATTTCTTCTTTCTCATTTTAACAATCTCCTTTTGTCCAATAGTTTTGCTATTTTTAGTCCTGCTTCCTGAATGATTTGGACTATTACGACCACAATCACGATAAGAATCCAGAACGACGGGGATGTAAGATAATCCCCAGTGTTTCTCGTGTAAAACGTGTATACTCCGGAAATAAGTCCGCCCGCACCGATGTTATATGCAAAAGAGGTGTATCCCAAAACGCTCACGGCAACCACCGCAGTGCCTGTGATAAGCGAAACTTTTGCTTCGGGTAAAATCACTTTTGTTATGAGTTGAAAATCCGTTGCTCCGAGCGATTTTATTGCCTCTATTTCGCCTGCCGGCACTTCCGCAAGCGATTGTTCCACCATTCTCGCAACGAATCCGAACGCACATACGGTCATAGGAATTATTATCGTAAACCATTCTCCCGTGCCCCTTCCGAACCACGCTCTCGTCCACGGTATGCAAAGCACGATGACGATAAGGCAAGGCACTGAACGCAACACGTTAACGATAAGTCCCAACGCAAAATTGAGCACCTTGCAAGGTTTCAATCCGTGTTTGCTCGTCACGTTCAAAAGTATTCCGCAAGGAAGCCCCAAAACGTACGCAAGCGCGACGGAAATCCCGGTCATTGCAAGCGTTTCGCCGGTCATAGTCATAATTTCAGCAAAAGTCATCGCTTTCAACCTCCTCGTAAGAAATTCCTTTTTCATCAAGATAATCGCAGAGTTTTCGGATATCTTCCTCATAATACGGAAGTC
>DBJV01000092.1:0-1967 GCA_002297185.1 Christensenella sp. UBA767 | reverse complement strand
CCCGTACGTCTTGCCGTTGATATTTTTCGTTTCCGCATAGAATACGGAAAGCAAAATGTTACATTCTTGTATAATGTTGGTTATGATAGGCTTGTCCGTTGTGCCGTCAAACATCAATTTAACGAGTTTTTCGCCTTTTATACCGGCGTTTATTTTCCCCGAATAAATAAGCTTTTTTGCTATTGCTTCCTTTGGCGATAAGAATACGTCTTGCAACTCTCCCTGCGTGACGATTTCCGATTTGTCTATTATCGCTACTTTGTTGCAAATCGCTTCTATAACCGACATTTGGTGCGATATTATCACGATCGTAAGGTTGAGCGATTTGTTAAGTTCTTTCAAAAGTTCGAGAATAGACTTCGTCGTTTCGGGGTCAAGAGCAGAGGTTGCTTCGTCGCACAAAAGCACTTTCGGATTCGTCATAAGAGCACGCGCTATTGCAACGCGTTGCTGTTGCCCTCCGGAAAGTTCCGCGGGGTAAGATTTTAGTTTGTCTCCGAGTCCAACCGTTTCCAAAAGTTCTATTGCCTTTTGTTTTCTGCCCGCTTCGCCACCTATCTCGCCGGCAAGTTCCACGTTTTTCAATACGTTTCTTTGCTGTAAAAGGTTGAATTGCTGAAAGATCATAGAAACTTTTCTTCGTATACTCCTAAGCCTCTTTTTGCTCACGGCAAGAAGATCTTCACCGTCAATAATCACTCTCCCGGAAGTCGGTTTTTCAAGCAGGTTTATGCATCTGACTAGAGTGCTTTTCCCCGCGCCCGATAACCCTATTATCCCAAAAATATCGCCGTCTTCGATTTTAAGGTTTATGTTTTTCAGCGCAGTAAAGTCACCTGCTTTGTCGGGATAGACTTTGCCGAGGTTAATTAATTCAATCATTACAAACTCTCCTTTGATAATAAAAAAGCCCGAGACTTAATAAAAAAGTCTCGGGCAAAATTTTGCGTAATAGTCTATTTTTGCAAAGCGCAATAGGAAATAGACTCGTGCAATAATGCCCGAGACACTAGCATTCGCATTCCGAATTCAAAAAGATTTCTCATAACGATTGCCAACCTATCGTCGCTCCTTATAGATTTCAAAAAACGATCTCGTTCTTCGACAAAATCATATTATCATCAGCAAAGCATATTTGTCAATCAATTTTTTAGGCAGTAAATCTTCATCAAATAGTCGAGGATATTTCAATAATCATTAATTCAATTCGTTATATTGACTTTTTACTTACTTTATTCTATTATTTATTAACGAATAAACAATAAGCATCGGCTCATCATCCGGATGAGTGCGGAAGGAGTTTTTATTATGGCAAACGTTACAATGGACAAACTCGTCGCCCTTGCGAAAAACCGTGGTTTCGTGTATCCCGGCAGTGAAATCTACGGCGGTCTTTCAAACTCGTGGGACTACGGCCCTCTCGGTGTTGCAATGAAGAACAACATCAAGCAAGCTTGGTGGAAAAAATTCGTAGTCGAAAGCCCCTACAACGTAGGTCTCGACAGCGCAATTATCATGAACCCCACCACTTGGCAAGCAAGCGGACATATCGGCGGTTTCTCCGATCCTCTTATGGACTGCAAAGCGTGCAAATCTCGTCACCGCGCAGACGATCTCATTGAAGATTATATGGCAAAACACGGCATCGAAGAGAGCATTGCTGGCTGGACGAACGAACAAATGGAACAATACATCGCCGAACACAAAATCCCCTGCCCCGTATGCGGCAACAGCGATTTTACAGGCGTTAGAAAATTCAACCTTATGTTCAAGACCTTTATCGGCGTAACCGAGGACAGCACCTCCACCGTATATTTGCGTCCCGAAACGGCACAAGGTATATTCGTAAACTTCAAGAACGTGCAACGCACAACTCGCAAAAAAGTGCCTTTCGGCATCGGACAAATCGGCAAGAGTTTCCGCAACGAGATCACTCCCGGCAACTTCATTTTCCGTATCCGCGAGTT
>DBJV01000090.1 GCA_002297185.1 Christensenella sp. UBA767 | reverse complement strand
CCCTGGAGGTCGTGGGTTCGAATCCCACTATTCACCCCATAATGATAACACTCTCCTTCGGAGTTGCATAAAGTTTGAATCACGATATAACTTATCGGATTCGAACGGGCAGAAAAGCGAACAATTCAGTGAATTGTGAGCCTGCCCTGGCGTGATAGCGCAGACCTGTCAATAGGTCGTATGGATAAGCGATTGTTTGCCTGTGTCGTGCAAGAATGCAGCATAGGTCAAGCGGAGCGAATCCCACTATTCACCCCATAATGATAACAATCTCCTTTGGGAGTTGTATAAAGCCAAAATTCGGTTGTTTATATCGAAATTTGGAGCGCAAACAAAATGTTTGCAAAAATACGGTTTATTTTGTTGCAAAATGTTTCACGAAGTGATAATATAGACCGTGCTGGATAGGGGTATCGCCAAGCGGTAAGGCACCAGATTTTGATTCTGGCATTCGTTGGTTCAAATCCAGCTACCCCTGCCAATGACTCACTAGCTCAGCCGGTAGAGCACCGCACTTTTAATGCGATGGTCCGGAGTTCGAATCTCCGGTGGGTCACCAAGTTTTAGGCTATATGCTTGTATAGCATATAGCCTAATTTATACGGGGATATGGCTCAGTTGGTAGAGCGTCGCGTTCGCAATGCGAAGGCCAGGGGTTCGAATCCCCTTATCTCCACCAATAAATATCGTACAAAACGTACGATATTTTTTGTTTTTAAGGGGGGGGGTCGCGTGATGCTATCACACACGCGGCTTTGCCGTGCGAACTCTTAATATCAGTGTGTTAAGCGTAAGCGCAATTAAAGTGCTTTGACTTCACTTATGTCTTTTACATATTTATAGCATGTTGCATGCTTTCAACTTGTTTTTTTGTTTTCATACGCATCGTTGACACGGGAGTGCCGTTATGATATTATTGAATATCAAATTTAAAACAGGTAGATTTCGAAGGTAGATTATGATAAGCAAAGCGTTTGACGCAATCAAAGATCACGACGTCATCGTCATACACCGTCACTCCAATCCCGACGGCGACGCGATGGGCAGTCAAATCGGTTTGAAACACGTGCTGGAGACCAACTTCCCCGACAAAAAAGTTTACGCAGTTGGCGACGACGCAAGGCGATTTGCGTTTATGGACGGCAGCCAAATGGACGAGATTACGGACGACGTTTACGACGGAGCGCTTGCGATCGTGCTTGACACGTCGGCAAAATCTCTCATCAGCGACGACCGCTACACCCTTGCGGAAACGATTATCCGCATTGACCACCACATTTTCGTTGAGGACATTGCGGACATCGACATTGACGACACGTCTTTTGAGAGTTGCTGCGGACTCGTGACGTATCTCGTGCGCGAATGGGGCTTGGAAGTGGATTCTTACGCCGCCAAGGCCTTATTTACTGGTCTTGTGACGGACAGCGGAAGATTCCGCTACGACAGCACGACGCCTCGCACGTTCGATTTGGCGAGTTTTCTGCTCTCCAAAGGATTCGATGCGACGAGCATATACAACCAACTCTACGTCGATAGTTACGAGAACGTGAAAAAGCGCGCGGAATTTGTGCTTGCAATCAAGTTTACGCCAAACAACGTCGCATACATCTACACGGACTATGCGAGAGTGCAGGAACTCGGCATGGAGCCGCAAGCGATATCGCGCGGAATGGTCAACGTAATGGGCGAAATTCGCGGCGTGGACGTGTGGGTGAACTTCACGGAATGCGAAAGCGGCGTGCTTTGCGAGATACGCTCAAAAAACTACAACATCAATCAAATAGCGGTTGCGCACGGCGGTGGCGGACATCTCAAAGCGAGCGGAGCGACGCTCAAAGACACAGCCGAGGCAATGCAAGTGCTTGACGAACTTGACAAACTCGTGACGGAAGGTGAAACGATATGACGAACAATTTTGAAATAAAAAAGCAAATCCTTGACAAAATCAAGCAATACGACAAAATAATAATCACGCGCCACTTCCGCCCCGACGGAGACGCAATAGGCTCAACGAAAGGTCTTGCGCAAATACTGCGCCTGTCCTTCCCCCAAAAGCAAATATACGTACTCAACGAGGATAATTCGGAATACCTTGCGTTTTTGGGCGGCGAAGATGCTCCGATTGCCGACGAGGACTATGCCGACGCGCTCGTAATCGTGTGCGACACGGCTACGACGGATCGCATATCCAACAAAAAATACGTTCTCGCGAAAGAACTTATCAAAATCGACCACCATATCGACGTCAAACCGTACGGCGATTTGAGTTGGGTTGAAGAGGAACGCTCTTCCCTTTGCGAAATGATAGTGGATTTCTGGCACACGTTCAAAGACGAACTCACCCTCGACAAAGAAGGCGCAACCTATCTCTTCACGGGAATGGTGACGGACAGCGGAAGGTTCAAATACAGCGGCGTAAGCGGCGAAACCATGCGCCTTGCAGGCTCGCTTATAGACATGGGCATCGACACGGAATGGATATACGCCAACCTCGGTCTCGACGACTTCAACGTGTTCAAATTCGAGTCATACGTATATAAGAAAATGCGCATCACCAAAAACGGCGTGGCGTATATATACGTGGACAAGGCAATGCAAAAGCGTTTCAAACTCACAAACGAGCAAGCGAGCAACGTCGTATCCTATCTTGACGGCATCAAAGGCGCAATTGCGTGGCTCGCCTTCATCGAAAACAAGGACGGCAGCGTAAGAGTGCGCTTGCGTTCGAGATTTATGACCATAAACACGCTTGCGGAAAAATACAACGGCGGCGGACACGACAGAGCGTGCGGCGCAACTTTGCATAGCAAAAAGGAAATCAAACTCATGCTTGCGGACGCGGACGCAATGGTAAAGAACTACAAGGATAACAATACGGGCTGGCTATGAAAATACTTATCACAAACGATGACGGCATACATTCAGAAGGCTTGCGCGTCGTCGCAAACTGGGCAAAAAAACTCGGCGAAGTGACCGTCTGCGCTCCAAAAGTAGAGCAAAGCGGCAAAAGTCACTCCATTGACATACACAATCCCTTCGAGGTGCAAAAAGTCGATTATATGGACGGCGTGCGCGCATATAGCGTAGATAGTTCCCCTGCCGACTGCGTGCGCTTTGCAACGCTCGGCTTGCACGAAAGCTACGACCTCGTTATTTCCGGCATAAACAAAGG
>DBJV01000028.1:10254-10466 GCA_002297185.1 Christensenella sp. UBA767 | reverse complement strand
GCGCATACTTTCTCAATATATCATCTAATTATAACATCGCGCGCAAAGCTTTGCAATAGATTTTGGGGGCATAATAACCGCTGATAATTGTACAAATGTACCGATATCCGACAATGGTATGAAAATTTTGAGCAAGAACGGAGATTTTGGAACAAGCCATAGAAAAACGCCCCGTATGAAATATACGGGACGTTTGGTGCCGAAAATCGGGG
>DBJV01000028.1:337-10242 GCA_002297185.1 Christensenella sp. UBA767 | reverse complement strand
GATTTTAAGTCCCTTGCGTCTGCCTATTCCGCCATTCCGGCTTGTGTGTAGATTTATTTGTTTATAATCCACTACCCTGTGGATATTTTAGCGAGAATTATTGTAGCACAAGGCTTTGATTTTGTAAAACATATTGACGAAAGTATCGTTTGCAACAGAAAAAAAACTAAATTGCAAAAAGTTGTTGCAAAATCTCATTCAATTTGATATATTGTTAAAGCAATCAAATGCGGGAGTGACTCAGTGGTAGAGTGTCACCTTGCCAAGGTGAAAGTCGCGGGTCCGAATCCCGTCTCCCGCTCCAAATGATTAGCGCATATCAAATGCGCAATATGGCATCATAGCCAAGAGGTAAGGCAAGGGTCTGCAAAATCCTCACCCCCAGTTCAAGTCTGGGTGATGCCTCCAAAAAAGGACTGCGAAAATCGCAGTCCTTTTTTTATCCGAATTTCATTTCAAATTTATTTTTGTCTATTGCAAAGCGCATCGGCAAAATCGGACAATTCTTTTGCGCCCCAAAAGCCTACGATTGTCTCTCTTGCTCTTTGAGTTTTGGCATTGAGCAACGCGCGCGTTTCATCTGCGCCGAGTACGGATACGATACTCCCCTCTTCGCCCTCGTCCAAAAGGTCGTCGGCAAGTTGGAAAGCAATGCCGATATTCGTTGCGTATTCGCCGATTTTTTCTATTTGTTCAAAGTCCGCACCTGCGCAAATCGCGCCTGCGCCGAACGCACCGACGATCAAAGCGGCGGTTTTTTGAGAGTACATTTCAAGGAAATCGTCCGCAGTTTCGCAGCCTTGCAAATCGTTTGCTTGTCCGAGTACCATGCGTTTTGCCGCAGAGGTAATCTCTTGCGCCGCTCTTGCAAAATGCGAGCCGAACGTCCTTGCGCCGTCAAGCAACACGCAAGACGCAAGCGTGAGAAGTTGGTCGCCGATGAGTATGCCGTTGGCGTGACCGAATTTTTTATGCACGGACAGTTTGCCCCTGCGATAATCGTCGTTGTCCATGGCAGGCAAATCGTCGTGAACGAGCGAATAGTTGTGGATAAGTTCGATTGCAACCGCAAGGCAAATCACTTCGTCAACTTCCGCATCGCCGCCCGTCGAGCGCGCGCCGTAATACACGCAAAGCGGTCGCACGCGCTTTCCGCCGTCGAGAGTTGCATAGCGCATGCCCTCGTCGATTACTGAATTGCCGTAGCCGATTGCGCTTTTGAGCGACTGCTCGAACATGGAAAGGAACTCGTTTTTGTCAATCGTCGAGATTTTCATAATCAGTCAAGTTTCATCTCTTCCGTGAGATTGTTGATGTCGTCCACCAAAAGCGCAAGTTTGCCCTTTTCGGCTTTGAGATTTTCCATGCAAATTTTGCTGAGTTCGATGCCCTTTTCAAATGCGCTCATAGCCTCGTCGAGAGGAATATCTCCTTCGAGTTTTTTTACGATGCCTTCGAGTTCGCTCAACGCCTCTTCGAATTTCTTTATTTCTGCCATATCAGTTCTCCTTGTTCAAGTCGATTTGTGTGATTTGCGCCGTGACGGAGCCGTCTCCGCCCGTTGCTTTTATATATTCTCCCACTTTGAGAGTTGCAACTCTGCTTATCGTTTTTTGCCCGGACTGAAGTCTAAAGTATCCTCTGCCAAGCACTTTGAGCGGCGAAAGATTGTCAAGCGACGCCGCCGCCTTTTCCGTGCGTGCGATTGCGATTTGCATCTTGCTTTCCGCAAGCGTTCTTATGCGCTGAATGCAGTTCTCAACTTTGTGTTGGTGCGCCGTGTAAAAGCCTGTTGCGAGCCTTTGCAGTTGCGCAGAAGAAAGTCTTGCTTTGGACACACATCTTTCGTACCCTCTCGTTGCGCTTTGCTTAAGTCGTTGCATATCGGCGACGAGTTGGTCTCGCATTGCGTAATAATCGTACGCAATCAATTCGCCTGCCGCAGTCGGCGTAGCGGCACGAGCGTCGGCGGCAAAGTCGCAAAGCGAAAAGTCCGTCTCGTGTCCCACCGCGGATACTACGGGAGTATTCATTGCATACACCGCTCTTACGAGTTGCTCGTCGTAAAACGAAGCAAGGTCCTCGAGTGAGCCACCGCCGCGCGCTATGACGATGATGTCGTATCCGAGTTTATCAACACGCTCAAGCACCTTGGCGATTTCCTTACCTGCGCCCTCGCCCTGCACTCGCACGTCTTTGACGACGATGTCGATGACGGGATTTTTGCGCCTTACCGTCGTCACGATATCTCTGATAACCGCGCCCGTCTTGGACGTTACGACAAGCACGCGCTTTGCAAATTTTGGGATAGGCTTTTTGTGCGCCTCGTCAAATATGCCCTCGGCGAGCAGTTTTGCTTTGAGCCTCTCGAACTCCAAAAACAGCATGCCCTTTCCGACGGGTTGAATGGAACTTGCCTGCAACGACAGTCTGCCGCCCTTGAGTTAATAGTCAAGCGAGCCTTTGACGATAACGCTTTCACCGTCTTTGGGGTTGTAGGTTTTTGCCGCATAAAAGCAAACGCAAGACAATTGCGAATCCTTGTCTTTTAGCGTGAAGTATGCGTGAGGTCCGCTGAACTTAAATCCCGAAACCTCGCCGAAAACTTCCAAACCTTTGAATATCGGAGCGTCAATGCACGCTTTTATCGCGGCATTTACCTCGCTTACGGATATTGTTTTTTCAGAAAATTGGGTTTTATCTAACATAATCGACACTTTATGCACCATTTTTGCAGTTAAACACCGATTTTTCGATGTTTTTGGATTAAAAAATCCCGAAATATCATACATTTGTCGCGCTTTTGGGCAAATTATGAACGTCGGGATTATCTTTTGTTATTTTATATCTTTTACGATCTTGGCAAGCACGCCGTTTACAAACGAGCCTGACTTGTCCGTGCCGTATTTCTTGGAAAGTTCCACCGCCTCGTTGATAACGACTGCGTCGGGTGCGGTGTGTTCTTTCAATTCGTACGTTGCGAGCAACAACACGGCGTAATCGGGACGATACACTCTTTCGATGCGATAACCCTCGAGGTGGTCGGCGATGACCTTTCTCAATTCTTCCTCGTTGGTGACAACGCCAAAGTAGGTTGAGTTGATATAGTTCTTGTCGTCCTCCGTCAAGTCACTATCCACGAGCATAAGTTCCAGCGTGGAATCGTTGACCACATTGTAAAAGGTGTATTCGAACACCAACTTGAAAACGTTTTCTCTTGCAATTCTTCTCATAGTCTTATTGTATTACGTTTACGTTCATAACCTGAACGTTGACCGATTGTACTTTGAATTTGGTTGCGCTCTCGATTTGAGTTTTCACTCTCTGTTGGAGAACAGCGACTGCGGACGGAACGGAATAGCCTTGTTCGATGTCAATAAACAAATCCACCGCAACTTTCTCGTTGGGCAACACATAGACAGACACCGCCCCTTTGTTGCGTTTGGAATTGAGAAGGCAAATGCCTTCCACGTCTTGCGCCGCCTCGCTTGCCAAAGATACAAGAACGTTGCTGAGCGCAGTTGTGATTTTTGTCGAATCTTTTGCCATATCGACCTCCGCTTTGTGTATTATAGCACATACCGAAAATTATATCAATCATTACTCAAAATTTATTGTGCCAAAACTCTGCAAGAAAAACCCACGGAATTTATCCGTGGGCAGTATGGCAATTTAATCGTTTTAAGTTTAGTTGTACGGAATGACCTTCACTTCCGTCGCTTTGAACGTAGTCTCGGCAAGTACGTCAGACAAAATTTGGTTTGCCTGCTCGGTGGTAAGTTCCGTTGAATTTACGACGATGCTTACACCCTTATCGCCGATTGTGACGATTGCGTCCTCAAAGCCTCTTGCTTTGATGAGCGTTTCGAGTGCGAGTTCTTTTTCCATACGGCTGACAAGTGCGAGTTTTTGCTCTTGTGCGCTCTTCTTTGCGCTTTCCGTGCTGGACTCGGATTGCATTATCGCGTCGAGATACAAAAACTCCGATTCGCGTGTGGAATCACGGTCGCTTTTTGCCGCTGCAAAGAAGGTTTGCGTAACCGTGCCTTGGTCGGCATTGACGTTGTCGGTGGTCTTGTCGAGTTTGTCGCTAAGCACAAAGTTCAAAACGCCCGTCGCAACAAGCAATAACACCATAACAGACAATACGATGATTTTCTTGGTTTTCGGTTTGATTTTCATATATTCCTCCTATAGGTTCGCTAATTTTGTTTGCAAAGAACGCAAATTATGTCCTCGCTTATTCCGAGTGCGCTTGCGCACGCTTGCATAAGTCTAAGTCTTATCATCGGATTTTTTGCGCCGTCCGCTATGACGAGTACGCCCGTTATTTCTCCGTCCGACTTCGTTATCATCGTTTGTACGTCCCCTGCCCCTTCCAAATTTGAAAGTATTGCGGACAGTCTCGCCTCCTCGTCGTTTTCAAGTGATTGCGAAACGCTCCTTTGCGTTTCCGCTTTTTTCTTCGTCGAGGTTGCTACGGTAGAGTATATGATGAGTGCGATTGCAATTATGAATACAACGGCAATAATTCGTATATTTTTGACGCCCTTGAGTTTTTGCACAACGGCAGATTGCTTTATTCTGTGCAATATGCCTTCGTCTCTTCTATCCTCTACTTCCATTCCGCCCTCGATACCAAAATATATTTATACGGGATTGCAAATATTCTAAAAAATTATCCATTCGACAAAACATCTTATATTAAGCCTTTATTCAAACCGCCGTATTTCTCTTCGTAATCCAAAAGCCTCTCATTACCGTATCGTTTTGCGCGCGTGCGCGCGTACAAAATAATAGCGCGCTGGCGCGCGCACGCGCGCGCGAAACAACATCTTTTTAATAGAAAAACAATCAATACAATTCATATAACACGTTCACTTTATCTTCCGCTATTCCGAGCGTTTTTGCGGTTTTTCTCACGATATCTTTGCCATCGAGTATAAGGTCATAGACAGTCACTTCCACCCTGACGATTACGCCGCTCGATACCTCTATCTTCACTTTGCTCTCGCATCCCTCTTGCAAAAGTGCGTTCTGTACTTTATCTTCAAAGGCGGAATAGTACGCCGTCGTATAATCGTCGCTTTGCGACCATGACGGAATATCCGCATCGACGTTTATATCAAAATCGCTTTTTATGAATTTTGGGAGAGGCGCGACAATGGCAATCACCACAAGCAACGAAAACGCGCCTTTTACGTACTTTGCCGTCTTGCCTTCGGGCAGTACGATTTCAAGCAATATTCCGAGGCAAATCACCCCTGCAATAGAAAGTATCCACGCGCCCATATCACAACCCCATATTGCAAGACGACACAAATAGCATCAACATCAGGAAAAACAAGAACGCAACGCCTGCAAGCGCGGTTATGAGCAGATTGAGATTTTTTGCGACGTCGCCGAGCAAAGTCGATACCCTTTGTTCGCCGATAGGCTCGGCAATTGCGCCGGCAAGTCTTGTGGTCAGCGAGAAAATTATCACTTTGACAAGCGGAAATGCCACCGTTGCGCACATCAGCATTGCGCCGGTATATCCGACGGCGTTTTTGACAAGCACGAGCGACGCCGTCATCAAATCGAATCCGTCCGAGAGGTATCCGCCGAGTATGGGAACGTAACTCGATACGGCAAATTTTGCAATGTTGAAACCGAACTTATCCACCACACCGCCCGATATGCCTTGCATGGTGAGGAACGTTGCGAACAGTCCGAAACATATGCCGATAAGCCAACTCGACGCCGACTTTATAAGTTTTGCAAGTTTGTCTATTTTGACGGTTTTGGATACGTTGCCCACGATGCTGAAAACTATGCACGCAATAAACGCAGGCAGTATCACCGCCGTCACGATTTTCATAATAAATCCACAAAGCACCGCCATGAGAGGCGAATACCCTGCCACGCTTGCGTTGCCTCCGAGCGCGGAAAGCAGAGTGAGCAAAATGGGGAAAAGCACGTTGGACAGCGTAACGAGTGCCTCGATGGTTTTGCTCACCGTTTCGATGACAGTCACCACACCACTCATAAGCACGATTACCGCCATGCAATAACACACCACGTTTACCACTTCCGTGGTCGATGAGTTGAGAAAATCACCCGTAAGTCCGCAAAGCATGGTCTTTAACAGACATATAATCACAATGGTTATAAACCCGGGGATAAAACCGAGAAAATATCGTCCTGCCGACTTTGCCAAGAGGTTGAAAAACACGTCGAAAAACTGCTCGCTCTCCCCTCTCGCCAACGCTTTGAGCGCACCCCTCACGTCGGATATGGATATTGCCTCTCGTCCCTCTTGCGAAAGCGAATTGAGATAGTCTTGAAGTCCGCTCAAATCGAGATTGTCCACCGCCTTGTCGTAGGCGTCCTGAAGTTCGCTTTTTATCTGCTCGTCGGACTTTTTCTCATCCGCCGCATAGCAAACTCCGTCCGCACCGAACGCAAGGATAGCACACAACAAAACACATATCGAGACTATGGCAAAAAACGCTTTTTTCATATCGCCGAAACAAGAGTGGATACCAAATCGACAAGCGTCGATACGATGGAAATACTCATAAGGAAAATGACGATTTTGCCGCCGAACTGCAACTTTTGCGCAATGGACTCGCACCCTGCGTCCGTCGCAACCGACGAGGAATATTCCGTAAGATAGCCTATGCCGATAATCTTCAAAACCGCCGAAAAAACTCTATCGTCAATGCCGCTCTTTTGTACGATATTGTCAAAAGCAAGCACTACGTCGCGAAGTGCAGAGAGCATTGTGACAACCATTACGATACCCGTTGCAATCGTCGCAAATACGGCAAATTCGGGCTTTGCAGTACGAAGCAAAGTCACCGTAATCACCCCTATTATTGCAATTCCGATAAGTTTGAATATCATAACGTTTTATCTGTTTTCCGCCCTACGCGCGCAGCGTTTGCACAACACATATTTATGCACAAATCACACAACAAGCACTTTATACCGTGATTTCATACTAATAAAGTGACAGTAGTGATTTTAGCGTGTCGAAAAGTCCGCCGAGCATATCTATCACAAGCACCGCCACGATGATAAGACCTGCAAGCGTTGCAAAGGTTGCGATCTCGTCTCGGTCGCTCTTTTTGAGTATTACGCACACGATTGCCGTAAGCAATCCCACGCCTGCGATTTTCAAAATTATGTTTGTATCCATACGCACCTCACGCCAAAATCAGTATGACGGCAAGCCCGAGCAACACGCACAATTTGAAGTACATCGAGCCTGTTTTTTTGCTTTGTTCTTCGCACTCGCTCGTCTTTTTCTCAAAGTACTTTTCATAATGCGCCACATGCGAAAGTTGGTCTTTCAGGTCTGTTTTGCCGAGACTGAAAAGAAATGTATTTAAGTCCTTAATCTCGTCGTTTTTGAGCAATCGACACTTGTCTTTATCTATGTCCTCTTGCGCTTTTATCTTTTCGCACCAATCAAGCAGGAAGTCCTCGAACTGCCCTTTTCTTTCGTCAAGAAACTTTGTGCAAATCTCGGGAATAGGCGTTTTTCGCATAGACAACTCGTCTTGGAGCATTTGGCAAAATTCCGTTGCGGACTTGAAGAATTTTACTCTCGCAGCGTATCTGCGCTTTATCAGCAAGCCTATATAATAGCATATAAGCGCCAACAATCCGCCTGCTATCAGCCTTGCAATTTCCGCCGTCATAACACCACCTTTTGCGCTACCGCGCCTATGGGCGATTTGGATAGCACCACGCAAAACTCGAACGCATCGAACAGCGGCTTGTATATCTCGTTGTTCCTCACCGCCTCGACGCTCGAGCCGTGTACGGACGCAAACGCCTTTACGCCGCTGCGTATAACGTCGCAAATCGCATCGACGTCGCTCTTGCCGAATAACTCGTCCGTTACGATAATATCGGGATTCATTGCACGCACGCAGTTTTGATACGCTATGCTTTTTGGCACGCCCGATAGCACTTCCGCATCCCCAATATCGAGCGCAGGCGTGCCGTGCGAGCAAGAGCAAAGTTCGTATCTCTCGTCGATTATCACGATGTTGAAATCGGCTGACGCTATCCTTGCCATCTCTCGCAAAAGCGTGGTTTTGCCTGCGCCCGTGGGCGATATAACGAGCGTAGAACGCACGCCACCGCCCACAAACACGTCTCCCCTGATTTTGTCGGCAACGCCCTTGATTTGGTGAGGGACACGGATAACGAGATAGGATATGTTTTTCACCGCAACAAACTTTTCGTCGTCAAAAACGCCTTCTCCCCCAACGCCTATGCGGTACCGTCCGCAAGGAATATAACCCCTCTTGATCTCGTCGGACGCACTGTATAGCGACATATTGGTTGCGTTTGACAGAACTCGTTGTATATCGTTTTCGCCCACTACGTATGGCAAACCGAAATGCCTTGCAACCTGCCTCGTTCCGTCGATACGGCAAACAACCAGAGGTCGAAACACGCGCAACCTAAGTTCCGCAACGTCTTTCTCATCCCCAACGATACTTGCAATATCCGCCCCCACCAAATCTATGAGCATAGAAAACTATATGAGCAATCCCCCGTGCAAATCTCACGAGCGCAAAATAAGACAAAAAAAGAAATTTTATATGGATTAAAATATCCGCTTAAAATTAAAAGTTATAAAGTTAAGAAACAGTTATTCGCTATTTGAGGCTGTTATACCCGTCTAAGCGCATCAAGCGGTGATAGACAAGAAAACGCCCCATTGACAGCAACCCTAATTTACTAATCGTAAATGAGTTGATGGCAATGGAGCGTTGACGCAGTATATCGCTGTTTGATGCGCTTAGACTCTAGACATGTATTCGCCGGTGCGCGTATCAATCCTAATAGTATCGCCCTCGTTGACGAACATAGGAACTTGGAGTTCGTAACCGGTCTCGACGGTTGCGGGCTTGGTGGCGTTGGTGGCGGTGTTGCCGGCAACTGCAGGCTCGCAAATCGTGATGAGAAGTTCGACAAAGTTCGGCGGTTCAACGGAGAACGGTGCGCCTTGGAAGAATTTCATTGTGACGTTCATATTCTCTTTGACGAAGTTGAGAGCATCCTCGACTTGGCTCTTGTTGAGCGGAATTTGCTCGTACGTCTCGGCGTCCATGAAGTAGTAGAACTCACCGTCATTGTAAAGATATTCCATAGTCTTGGTCTCGATGTGAGCAAGTTCAAACTTTTCGGTGGGGTTGAAGGTTTGTTCCAAAACCGCACCCGTGACCACGTTTTTCATTTTCATACGGACGAAAGCCGCGCCTTTGCCCGGTTTGACGTGCAAGAAATCAACGACCGTCATAATCTTGTTGTCGTAAAGGAAGGTAACGCCCTTTCTCAAATCGCCTGCCATAATTTGTGCCATAATGATATTCTCCTAAATTGTGTTTTGATTGGTGATGCAATAATGCCTATATAGACACATTTTAGCATCTTATAACGCATATTGCAAGTTTTATGCAAAATTTCTCTCACACAAGGCTTGCATTTGCGCTTTTTGTCTTTATAAAACCTGCTCCGACCTCTGCCTTACGCAAAGGTCAAAGCACTCGTTTTTATTTTGCGTAATCTACGCTGCGAACTTCACGGATAACGTTGACTTTGATTTGTCCGGGATATTCGAGTTCGTTTTCAAGTTTCTCGGCGATTTCTCTTGCGAGGAACACCGTGCTTGCGTCGTTGACTTGCTCGGGCTTGACCATAACGCGGATTTCTCTGCCTGCTTGAACGGCGAAGGTTTGATCGACGCCGTCAAAGGATTTTGCGATTTCCTCGAGTTTTTCGATACGTTTGACGTAAGTCTCGACAGATTCACGTCTTGCGCCCGGTCTTGCGCTGGAGATTGCGTCGGCGGCTTGGACAAGCACCGCGTCAATCGTTTGCGGCTCGATATCGTTGTGGTG
>DBJV01000028.1:0-146 GCA_002297185.1 Christensenella sp. UBA767 | reverse complement strand
GCCAAAGACGCGACTTCGATTGAGTGTTTGAGTACGTTTTGACCGTAACTGGTACGATATTTGAGTCTGCCGAGGATTTTGATAATTTCGGGATGCAAGCCGTGTACGCCCACTTCGAAGGCTGCCTCTTCGCCTGCCTCTTTGAT
>DBJV01000059.1 GCA_002297185.1 Christensenella sp. UBA767 | reverse complement strand
TGAAGAACAAGAAAGAGCCACACTCTCGGCAACCCTAACGTACAATACGTACGTGAGTTGTCGAAGTGCGGCTCTGACGCAGTTATTCGCTATTTAGTGCAGTTTTAGAATGCCCAGTTGCCGTTGCGGAAAATGGGGATAATAGATCCGTCGCGCGTTATGGCATCTATATTGAGATCTTGCGAGCCAATCATAAAGTCAACGTGGATGATTGAATCGTTTATGCCCTTGTCGCGGCATTGCTCGAGAGTGAGATTGGCGTAATCTTTGATGCAGTTTTCAAATCCGCGACCGAATGCAAGGTGGCAGCATGCGTTTTCGTCGAAAAGCGTGTTGTAGAAAGTGATTTCGCTGTTGCGGATGGGTGAATCGTACGGAACGAGAGCGCATTCGCCGAGATATGCGGCATTTTCATCCATAGATATCATTTGTTTGAGCAAATCCTCACCCTTTTCGGCGTGAACTTCAACCGCCTTGCCGCCTTCAAAGCGTACGGAGAAGTTTTCAATGAGTTCGCCTCTATAAGAAAGCGGACGAGTTGCATACACGATGCCCTCTGCCTGACCTTTCATTGGAGATGTAAACACCTCTTCACTCGGGATATTGGGATTGAACTCTACACCACCGAGCGTGTCCTCACTTCCGCCCAAGAAAAGTGCATCGGGAATAAGTCCGACTGTGAAATCCGTGCCGTTAGATGACGTATAATGCAACTTTTCGATACCGAGTGAGTTGAGATATGCACATCTTGCTTTGAGGTCTGCGTTGTGATCTTCCCACGCTTTGATAGGATCGTCGCCGTCCGCTCTCGAGGTGTAAAGAATTGCGTTCCAAAGTTTTTCGACGGCTTTGCCCTCTCTTTCGTTCGGGAACACCTTTTTCGCCCACGCTTTGCCGGGAACTGCCGCTATACACCATTGATATTTGTTTTCCATAGCGTCGCGCATCGGCTTGATAATCGGGTATTTTGCACGTTGAGATTTTGCGACTTTCTCTTGATTTACGCCTTTAAGTCCGTCCGGATCGTCGGAATCGATGTAAATCACGGCAGGAAGTGCATCCACTTTGTGCTTGAACTTCTCTATTTCCCAATTTTCCATTGTGGAAAGAGTTTTGAGAGAACGATAACGATAATGTGCTTTTGTAAGCGGTTGATAACTCCACTCCACCGTGACTTTGCTTGCGCCTGCACGATAGCATTCTTCAACCACCATTTTGACAAATTCGGGCTGATCGAGCGACGCATTGACAACGACTTCTTGTCCCTTGCGCACGTTTACGCCCTTGACTGCGATAAGTTTCGCAAACTTTTGCATTGTAGTTTTTTTCATAACAATGACTCCTATATATTTACTGACAATATTGTAACATATATTGCGAGTTTTTTGAATTAATAATTAATAATTATTAATTAATAATTGTGGAATATTCCATATCCGCAAAACATGCAAAGTGCAATGTTTAGATGAAGAACAAGAAAGGCACGGCTTGAACCGAAACTTAATTTTCCACTCTGTGTAAAGCGCAATAAACGGATGAACAGCGCAAAAAAGCCCCTTGCACGGCAACCATAATTTACAATCGTAAATGAGTTGCCTGACAAAGTTATTCGCCGCTTGGGCGTTTTGGATTACGTAAAGCGCAATATTTAGATGAAGAACAAGAAAGGACTGTCCGAACGACAACCCTAATTTACTAACTGTAAATGAGTTGGCGGACGGACAGTCCTGCCGCAGTTATTCGCTAAATAGTGCGCTTTACAGTTTCATGGCGACGTCCCAAGCACCCCAAATAACAGTGCGCAAATTACCAATCTTTGCACTATCGCCTACAACATGCACGTGCTTGCCTTCTTCGGCAACAGGTGCAGGAATGTAACCGACGGACATGATGACGGAATCTGCAGGAATCTCAAACTCTTTGCCGGACTTGTCTTGGACTTTTACGCCGTTGTCTGTCACCGACAAGAGTTTTGTTTCGAGATGTACAGGCACTTTGTGGAGTGCGAAATACTCACGCAAATAGGAGGAGTTTGCAAGGCAGACACCCTTGACTGCGATGAGGTCGTTCTTCATCTCAACGATTGTGGGATGTTTGCCGCGCAAATGCAATTCGTATGCGATTTCGCAACCTGTGAGACCACCGCCGATAATGACGACGTTGTCACCAACCTCTTTCTTGTCGAGCAAGAATTCGCATGCCTCGACGGTCTTTTCAATGCCTGGAACTCTGAATCTTCTTGCGACTGAGCCGGTTGCAACGACCACTTCGTCTGCGTCGAGTTTGCTAATATCTTTGACTTCGGTGTTGTACTTCACTTGAATACCGAGGTCTTTGATTTGCTTTTTGTACCATTCAATGAGTTCTTTATCTTTCTCTTTGAAAGACGGAGCCGCAGCTGCTACGAAAATGCCGCCGAGGTCGTTTGATTTCTCGTAAATGGTGACTTTGTGTCCGCGGAGAGTTGCGACGCGCGCGACTTCCATACCGCCGATACCACCGCCGATGACTGCGATTTTCTTGGATTTCTTGGCAGGAACAATCTTGTATTTCTTGGATTGCATGGTGTGCGGATTGAGTGCGCAACGAGCCATACCTGCTGTATCCGACAAATCTTGATCGTTTGCAACGCCGTTGTAGTGTGCCATGTTAAAGCATGCGTTGTGGCAACAAATGCACGGCATAATGTCGTTTTCGCGACCTTGCATGAGTTTGGTCACCCACTCGGGATCGGTCAAGAACTGACGAGCAACGCCCATACCGTCGATTTTGCCTTCCGCAATCGCCTTTGCGCCGACTTCGGGAGTCATGCGACCTGCGCAAACGACGGGAATGGTGACCGCTTTCTTAAGTTCTTCGCAATCCTCGAGGTTGCAGTTTTGCGGCATATATACCGGCGGATGCGCCCAGTACCATGCGTCGTAGGTGCCGTTGTCGGAGTTGAGCATATCGTAGCCTGCGTCTTGGAGCATCTTGGCTGCAATCTTGCTCTCTTCCATATCTCTGCCGACTTCGACGTAATCCTCACCCGGAAGTGCGCCTTGGCGGAAACCTTTGGTCTTGGAAACGACGGAATATCTCAATGATACGGGGTAATCTTCACCGCAGACCTTTTTGATTTCTTTGACGATCTCGATCGGGAAACGATATCTGTTCTCGATTGATCCGCCGTATTCGTCGGTGCGTTGGTTGGTGTATTTCATCGTGAATTGGTCAAGCAAATAGCCCTCGTGTACGGCGTGGATTTCAACACCGTCAACGCCTGCCTCTTTGCACATTTTTGCAGTTTGACCAAATGCGTAAATGAATTCGTGAATTTCATCGATAGTCATCGCACGAGAAGGCACTTTGTCGCTCCAACGGTTGGGGTTAGGGCTTGCGCTCATCGTGAGCCTATCGATGTTGATGAAGGGTTTTGCAATTGCGCCGACAAATTTGTTGGTCGCAAGCATTTCCATCAATCCTGTAATTGCGAAGGAACGTCCGAATCCCGCAGTAAGTTGCACAAACATCTTCGCGCCCGTCTTGTGAAGTTCATCCATGAAGGGTTTGAGTTGTCTGAAGGAACTTTTGCTCTTGTAAAGCCAGTTGCCGCCGATAACGTTTCTGATAGGCGCAATGCCCGGCAAAATAAGACCGACGTTGTTTTTCGCACGGTCAAGAAGGAAGTTTGCAGCCTCTTTGTCAAAATGATGCGGCTCCATCCATCCGAAAATTGAAGTTCCGCCCATAGACGTCAAGACGATGCGGTTTTTGATTTCGCAATTCTTGATTTTCCAAGGCGTAAACAAGCTTTGATACTTGGGATTCATAAAATTCCTCCTAAAATTGTTATACAAATGTATTTTACATTATTAAATAATAAAAATCAACATGCAATTGATAATTTTTTATCAGAAAAATTCATTGAGTAAAAATTACGCAAATTATCGATTTTTGCTTGCGTATGCGCAAAAATTATGCTATTATCACAAAGCAATATCGATTTGCCCTCATGGTCAAGCGGTTCAAGACGTCGCCCTCTCACGGCGGAAACTAGGGTTCGATTCCCTATGGGGGTACCAAACAAAAAGAACATATCGCAATGATATGTTCTTTTTCGTTTATATGCGCAGTTTGGGAATCGAACGGGCGGATAAGCGCACAATTCCTCAATTTCCTAACTTCAAAACCACGCACCGCCGAAAAAGCCGATAAGTCCCGCAAGTCCGAGCACGGATAAAAGCAACATCAAAAAGTTCATATCTTCCCTCCTTTTTCACTATATAGTATGCAATTTGCGGAGCAATCTTGACTTGACAATTTTGCCTTGTGTGTTATAATCACATCGTCACATCAAATTGAATAAAAATCCACAGACTACGTATGGCAGTCTTGTTTCCGCATATAATCTGTGGGTTATTTGGTGTGACAACTAAGCGAGAAACAACTGTATGTGTCATCTCGCTGAGATGGCACATTTTTATTTAGGAGGAAACAAAAATGAGACAACAAAACGATTTAGACTCTTACAGCTACATAAGCGCAGGCTCGACAATTATCACGGTAGCAACGATTGTTCTCGGCATAATGGTTGTGCTGCTCGGCGTAATAACGAGCATTGCTTACGACGTATGGTGGTTATGTATGATAATTATTCCCTCTGGCGGAATATCCATTGCTGTATTCTATGTCTTTGGAAAAATGGCGGTTGCAACTTGCCACAATATTTACGTAATTAAGGCAAATACCGACAAAACGTTGATGATTCAGCAAACAAAATTGAGCAAGAAAAAGCCGAATGAGGCACACGTTTTGAAACAAATCGAGATTTTGAACGAGAACGATACAGATGAGGATTTTGATTATGAAAACCTACCCGAATTTGACGAATGCCCCAACTGTTTTTCTAAAGTATCACCTTCTGACACAGAATGTCCCAACTGCGGATATAAACTTAAAGAAGATAAAAAACAAGCAGAATAATTGCGATATAAATGTGGTTTATATACACAAAAAGTGCGACACGAACTGTGGCGCACTTTTTATTTGATTTTGTAATATTTTGAGTATCTAACCAATTAAATTGATGTTATTGGGTTGTTTGAGAGTGGTTTTGAAACCACGGTTGACACGCATTGCGTTGAGGATTGCCACGATTGCGACGCCGACGTCTCCGACGACCGCTATCCACATTGAATACGCACCGAGCACACCACAAGCGGACAATGCCATAATTGCGATTTTGACTGCGAGCGAGCCGACGATATTCTCGTATACGACGCGCATAGTCTTCTTTGCGATACGCTTTGCGGTGGATATTCCGCTCAAATCGTCTTGCATAAGCACTACGTCGCTTGCTTCGATTGCAGCGTCACTGCCTACACCGCCCATTGCGATACCGATATCCGAACGCATAAGCACGGGTGCATCGTTGATGCCGTNNCCGTCGCCGACGAAGCACAAAACTTCATCCTTTTTCTTGCTATTCAATAGGCTTTCGACGTGTTCAACCTTGTTTTGCGGGAGCAAAGACGCCTTATAATCGGTGAGTTGCAAACGATTTGCAACGCTTGCCGCAATTTGTTCGTTGTCACCGGTGAGCATAACCGTCTTGCAACCCATTTCGTTAAGTCGAGCGATTGCTTCTTTGCTTTCGGGCTTGATTTCGTCCGAAATGAGCAACGAACCCACGAATTTGTCGTTGTGCGCAACGTAAACCACAGTTCCTACACCGTTTTGTTTGTCGTACGGAATTTTGTAGGATTGCATAAGTTTTTCGTTTCCACAGTAGATGACGTCGTCGTCTTTGGACGCGATTACACCGAAGCCCGCGACGTTGGTGAGCGTATAACCGCCCTCTATTTCTTTGTTATAGTAGTTTACGATAGAGCGAGCAATCGGGTGATTTGAGTCGTTTTCCGCAATAGCGGCGAGGCGCAAGATTTCGTCTTGATTTTCAACGGGCGTAACTGCGGTTACGACAAAGTTGCCTTTGGTGAGCGTTCCCGTCTTGTCGAACACGAAGATATTTGCTTTGTCGAGCATTTCGAGATAGTTCGAGCCTTTTATCAAAATGCCCATTCTCGAAGCCGCACCGATACCCGCAAAGAAGGAGAGAGGCACGGAGACCACGAGCGCGCAAGGACAAGCC
>DBJV01000106.1:2584-16408 GCA_002297185.1 Christensenella sp. UBA767 | reverse complement strand
TCCCCTTCTTAGCGTGTTTGCGTAATAAGATCTAAGGAGATTATATTTACGGAAAACACGGCTAAAAGACAAGAAAACGATTACAATTACAGATTAGAGTATCACCCCATCGGAGATAAAACCTTTGTTGTGGTAGCGCGGGAACAACTCGGCGCAACAGATACTCCGCTTGATATTATGAAACGCCTGATAACCCGCCAAAGCGCGCGGATACAATCGGGCGAACCAGTACGAACTCGCTGTTTGCCGCATAACGGAGGTAAACAATTATGATAGGACAAACGGCGATTAAAAATAACAAAAAATATAATTACGGAGGTGACGTAACGGCATTATACGCAAGATTATCCAAAGACGACGACCTTGTCGGAGATAGCAACAGTATCGTTCATCAAAAGGAAATTCTCGCAAAATATGCGAAAGAACACGGCTTTACCAATATTGAATTCTACGTTGACGACGGCTTTTCGGGGACGAACTTCAACCGCCCGGACTTTCAGAGAATGATGGCTGACGCGGAAGAAGGCAAAATTTCTACCGTTATCGTAAAAGATATGTCGCGATTCGGCAGAGATTACATAATGGTCGGGTATTACACCGAAATTTATTTCTCGAATCTTGACATTCGCTTTATTGCGATCAACGATAACGTTGACAGCAATATCCAGACGGAAAACGACCTGACGCCGTTCAAAAACGTATTCAATGAGTGGTATGCGAAAGATACGTCGAAGAAAATCCGCGCGGTATTTAAGGCGAAAGGTAATTCGGGAAAGCATCTTACGACTAATCCTCCGTTCGGATACATAAAAGATCCGAACGACAAAGATAAATGGATTATAGACGAAGAAGCCGCGGCTACGGTAAGACGGATATTTCAAATGTTTGTTGACGGCGTTCGGATGCCTGAAATAGCGAGAAAATTAACGGAAGAAAATGTTGAAACGCCGCAATTATACAATATTCATCGTGGTCGTTCCATACATAAACTGAGCGAATATCCGGAAATATGGAGCGTCGGCACAATAAAAAATATGCTTGACCGAGTTGCCTATGCCGGACATACGGTAAATTTTCAAACAGCGAAAAAGTCGTATAAAAACAAAAAACAAGTTCGTTTACCCAAGGAAAGTTGGATAATCTACCGCAATACGCAAGAACCGATTATTGACGAGAAAACTTTTGCAACGGCACAACAAATGCGAAATGTAAAGCGTGCCTATACGAAATTTAACGAGCCGAATATGTTTTCGGGACTACTTTACTGCGCCGACTGTGGCAATCGACTTACCATTCAAAGAGTGGCGAAACACAGAAATATGGATAATTTTTCGTGCGCTACTTATCGCAAGAAAAAGAAAGGATTGTGCAGTAGCCACCGTATTTTGGTATCCGACCTTGAAACGATAGTTAAAGAAGATTTGCAAAAAGTATGCGAATACGTTTTTCTTCACGAAAAAGAATTTACGGACGAATATTTGTCCGGTTCTAAAAAAGAAACGGACAAGTTTCAGGCTAAAATGAAAGCCGAATTAAAACGGCTTTCCGAAAGGCAAGAAGAAATCGGCAGAATCATCCGTAAACTTTACGAAGATAATGTAAACGGCAGAATCACCGATGAACGATTTGACTTCCTTGCAAAATCTTACGAGGACGAAGGCAACGATCTGAAAACAAAAATCCAAGAGTTGCAAAACGCTCTTGCTTCATCGGTTCAGGACGAAGAAAAACTCTCGAAATTTCTGAAAGTTGTAAAGAGTTACACGGAAATCGAAGAGTTGACGCCCGAAATTCTCAACAGTTTCATTGAAAAGATTTATATCGGAGAAACCGAGAAATATGACGGCAGAAAAATGCAGGAAGTCGAAATTATCTACAAATTCGTAGGAGCAATCAATTTACCGCAGTATAATTCATATTAAACCATGCGGGAATGTAAAACGGGTAGGCAGTTAAAACCTACCTACCCGAAAATTCCCCACGAATAACTAACTAAAGTGGTGGTTTAGAAAAATTTGATTTAAAAATTTATCTGTTAGTGCTGCTCTTGCGCGGAAATCTGTTCAAGCAAAATATTTGCGGCATAACTGCAAACGCGCTCGACGGATCCGGCGTCAAAGGGATTGGATAGATTTGCATATCGCAAGGTTTCCAAATAACTGCGGCTGCCACCTGTTTTGCAGAGATTGAGATAATCCTGCCATGCGGCTTGCTTATTCTCGGCGTACTTCTTCTTGAACTCCATTGCGCCCATGGTTGTGAGCGTATAGTTGATATAGTAGAAGGGATAGAGATATATATGCAGTTTGTGATACCAATATCCGCCACGCTCCATGAACGGATCGTTGTCGTATTTGCGCCAAGGCATATACTTTTGCTCCAACAGATGCCATTGATACGTACGCTCTTTGGGCGTAAGTTCGGGATGCGCATAGCAGATGTGTTGGAACTCGTCCACCGCTACGCCGAAAGGCACAAACGTCAGAGCCTCTTGCAAATGGGCAAAACGGAATTTGTCCGCCTGATCGCCGAAAAACCACTCTGCATACGGGTATGCAAACTGTTCCATAGACATCGAGTGTATTTCCGCAATGTCCGTGGATTCGCTGTAATAATCCGAAATCGGTTGACTGCGCATAGCCATATAGCCTGCGAATGCGTGTCCAAGTTCGTGCGTCAAAACCTGCATATCAAAGATTGTGTGGTTAAAGCAGGAGAACACAAACGGCGCTTTCAAACTGGGAAGGCTTGTCATATAGCCCGTGGACGCCTTGCCCGGCTTGTTTTTCAAATCCATCAATTCATGATCTATCATAAAATCGATAAATTCGCCTGTCTCGGGGCTAATTTCGTGATACATCTTCTGCGCTGTACGAACCATAAATTCTTCGTCGCCTGCAGGCTCGGCGTTGCCGTCTGCAAACACCATTTTTTCGTCGTAGCACATGACGTGTTCGATACCGAGACGTTTCGCCTGCGCGTCATACAATTTCCCACACAGCGGCACAAGGAAAGTACGCACTTGCTCTCGGAAAGACTCGACTTCCTTTTCGCCGTAGTCGGTGCGTCCCTGTTCCAGATAACCAACAGGAATATAGTTGTCATAGCCAAGGTTTTTGCCGATTTGATTGCGGATGCGAATCAGTTCGTCCCAGATTTCCTCAAGGCGCGGCTCGTTGTCCTCATAGAATTTGGAATACGCTTTGATAGCCGCAGCGCGCATATTGCGGTCGGGATGCTCAAAGTATTTCTGCAATCCGTAGAGATTTAGCGTTTTGCCGTCAAAATGGATTTCTGCCGTTGCCATAATCTTTTGATACTCGTTTGTAAGGCGGCTCTCCTGCTGGCGCAACGGAACGTTTGCCTCGCAGAACAACTTCTTTTGCAAATCCATTGAAACGAAATACTGTTTGCCAAATTCATTCTCTATGTCCGAGCGGAAGGGGCTGGCGGCAATGGACTCGCTAAGTTCCACTTCCAAGCCGCTAAGTGTGGGCATCGTATCTTGCATATATTGGATTTCGGTCTCATAAAACTCATCGCGTGTGTCGAGCGTGTGACGTATATGTGCGATTGTATATTGCGTGAACAACTCGCAATTTTCGCGATCGATTTCAAAGAGCAACTTGCGCAATGCATCGTAGTTTTCTGCCTGCTCAACCGCCGCTTTCCACTCACCCAATTTTGTGCGGTACGCATCCAAGTTCGGACGTTTATATTCCAACGTTGAGAATTTGAAACTTTCCATAGTTTTTTCTCCTTTATATTCTATAATGCTTTGCATATCTTATATGCCGACTTAAAAATATCAGTTTATCTATCTTTAATAAAGATTTTCAACAAAATTTTATTATTAATAACAAGCATTGTCAAGTAGTTGTTTTTTAGCAAATATCGTTTTATTGCGAACGATTTTAGCCATTTCGAAATCACTTTTCACATCATTTGCCCCGTTGAAATATCTCAGTTTTTGTGATATGATAATCAAAAAGCAATATGATGAACGAAAAATGTATTATTGCGAAAAATGCAAAGCGTTTGCCGCTATGATAAGGACATCGATATGAACAAAGACGAAGTGTTTGCACTGATTGAAAAATACTATGACTTCTTGAAAACAGATTACGGTTTTGCCAAAAGCGTTTTGGACGATTCCGTCAGTTTTTCCAAGAATAAAACTGCTTTCGTTTTCTATTACGACGATTACGAGCACGATCTCATTGCGGAATACAATCATAAAAACAACGATTTCAATCTTTTTGCGGTTTTGCATATTTTGGATTATTGCCAAAAGCAACGCTACTCCATCAATTGTTGGGATAGCGATTTCGCAACGAATACGATGCAAGAATACGCTTCATTTTTGAAAGTTGCAGTCCCCGCCCTCGTCGGCAACGACGCCAAGGCCACCGTCGCCAAATTGAAATGCGCTTTTGAAAAAGAGCCGACCTATTACGAGGCATATCTGCAAAGCGAGCAAAACTTACTCATACGCGAGGCGATCGCAAGCAAAAACTACCGCCTTGCCTACACCCTCTTGAACGAGAAGACCTCCTTATCCCCCGCCGACCTCGACAAAAAGCACCTTCTTGAAAAACTTATTGGAAATAATAAGGCATAAACGGAAAACTAAAAAACAAGTCAAATAATGCTTGACTTGTTTTTTAATGTCGATATTGACACATTTATACTTTATTGGAACGATAGTAATCTAACAACCTATTAAGTGCATTTCGCCAAGTTCCGTGCCCCTTTTGTCCCAAATAATTTTTACTCCCGTCTTTATCATACGTCGATGCATATTCGTAGATATTGTGATAAAGTGTGACAAAATCAATGTTTTCTATATTGCATATTGAGTTTAATGCGGATGTATACGATGATATTGTCGTGTCCGAATAATTGTTCTTTTCCAAGAATTGTCTATATCCTTTTAATTCCAAAGACGTCGAACGAACGTTTGAACCATAAGGGGTTTGCTTGTTTGGATGCACACTAAAAGTTAAACCGTCTAATGCTCGTTTTATTTCTTCGCTTGTGTATTTAGAAGAATAATAGTTCATCACGATTTCTTCCAAAGAACGTTTTTGTATATCTGCACGAATTTCGTTAATGCGATTAGATATATTCTCCTGTTGCATTCTTTTCGCAACGTCGTTCTCGATAAATCGTTTTACGTGTTTTTCGTCAAAAGCCCCTTTGCTAAACAACTCTACGAATTTGCAACCGTTTTCGCAATCCATCGAAAAAGGTATATTCATAGAAATTTCAATATCGTTTTCATCAAACATAAACAACCAAATTTCGTCACATATCAAAATGCCGATATCTATGCGGAACAATTTCATATAACTTAACAACTGTTCTTTATATTTTGGCTCAAAGGAATAAAGCGGTTGTTTTAACTCAACAATAAATAAATCCTTTTCATTCGTTTTTTCTTTTATAATAATATCAGGCACGACTCTTTCAATTGAACCGATTCTCATTTTTCGATGACTATTTATTTCGCCATTCAATCGACTATATCCAAAAATTTCGGCAAAAATTCTTTCCCAAAGTCGTTGTATTATATCTTCTTTTGCAGATTTGTATCCGTCAAATTCTTTGACAAGTAGATTCCACTTTTCATTTGCAGTCATATTTCTATCCTCACGCCATTTTTCTTATTCTAACACGATTAACAAGTAAGTTCAATAAACAAAATACTTTATGTACCTTCAGCTTTTTTGTATAACCGTATATTTTTCTTCTTCGCCGTATCCACTTTCCACGTAAAACTTTATGATATCGTCCGGAGTTTTGAAATGGTAAAAATTTATAATACAACGTTTATCTCTTATGCGATTTATATAATTCGTCTTTGTAGTCATACACCAACAATTATAAAACTCATCATAAAAAACAACTCTTTGGCTCATACTTCGTTCTATAACATAATCGTTTAAAGCACCGTATCCCTTACTTATGAGAAAATCTCTAAACGCCTCAGGTGTGTCAAAATTCATTTTCTCGCCATTTACGCAATGTGTACGACGTGACCGCAAACCTCTCAAATAATTAATTTCAGCAGTAACACACCAATTATTAAAATATTTGTCGTAATATATAATATTTTTCACCGTCAATCGCCTCCATTCTCCAAAAACAATCAAAACCTCACCGAAAAATATCACTTTAACTGTTTATAAAAACATTTGCCATCCTCGGTCTTCCCTATCGGAAATCCGTCGGCAATAAGATATCCAACGTTTCTTGCCACCGTCTTGCGGTCGCACGGCTTGTCTATCGATTGCAAATATTTTGCGAGTTCCGTATACGATACGGGATTGTCAATACTCGTGTATTTTTTGAGAATTAGCCATATATGCAATATAATCGTTTTCGTTGCGTAATCTTTTTTCATCTCTTTTGCCTTTCTATTTATATTATAACAAAGTTGTATGGACAAAATTGTCCCATCGTGATTTTATTCAAATTGTATTGTCAATTGTTGTTTTTGTCAATATTTGTCAACGAGCCTTTTTATTATGACGTGAAACTTTGATTCCACAAAAATAACATAAAAAAAGAATACAAGTTGAGGGGTTCAACTTGTATTCCGACTGGTGGAGGTGCGGGGAGTCGGACCCCGGTCCAAACAGCCATATTCGGCACTTTCTACACGTTTATCGAATGATTGATTGTTTCGCACTTCGGTTCATCCGCAAACCTCCGATTGATGATCTCGTGATAACAACAACCTTACCGAGAAATCGGGTTGCGTTGTCTGTTTTTATAACACCGATTGGCAAGGGAACAGAAAACCTTGCGTCGATGTGCCACTAGTTAATTACGCAGCAAGAGCGAACTCCATGTTGGAGCTCTTTTGATTGTTTTTTGCATTTAATTTTAATTTCCGTTTTTACGCAGCCGAGCCTGCGACGTGCTTATACCGCTTCAAACTGAGTGTCGAATCCAGTACACCCCCCCCTCTACGCCACAATCAACAAAGGCGTTTCAAGGTGAGATGATTATAACACATTATATCCAAATGGCAAGGATTTTAATTGTTATTTTTTAAATATTCCGTATATGCGCCGAGATACGCAAACGCCGAAAAATAAGTATCGTTGGCAAGCGTGTTTTTGAGTGCGATGTCGGCAAGCATGGCGTTTTTGCGATGCAGATAGTACAAATGCACGCCGTACATAAAGATGCAGTTTTGCAATTTGTCCTCTTTGGGGATATTGTCGCAATCTTTCAAGTCGTCGCCCATAAACAAGCGCACCGCTTGCAAGTATCCCGTGTGATGACCTATATGCATATCCTTGTATTTTGCAAGCACGCCGTCCAAATCGTAGCCCAACTGCACGGAGCAAGCGATTGCCCAAAAGAGCGCCGCAACGTACATATCGTCGTTGTTCTCTGCAAGCGCAAAGCACTCTTCAAACAGCGCAAGCGCCTTTTCGTACTCGAACTTGTAATACGCAATGCACCCAAGCATATATCTTGTGTCGAGCCTGTCCTCTCCCCTGTCGTCGCACCACAAAAACGCCTCTTCCGCTTTGTCGAGTTGAAGAGTGGAAAGATATCTTCCGGCGCATTTTCTGCGTGCTTGATAACTGTCGGGATTAAGTTTGATTGCACCCTCAAAGCACTCGATTGCCTCGTGATATCTCATTTGGAAAGCAAGCGCGATGCCGAGTTCCATAAGATTATCGAAAGTCGGATTTTGAGCGTATTCCTCTCGCGCAGCAGCCACTTTTTCGTCGTCCTCGACGGCGCGCAAGGCACGCTTTCCGAACAGGATTTCCTGATCGCGCAAAGCTCTTATATCGCTTATCATATTGCATTTGCAATTGGGATCGCCAAGACACATATATTTTACCTCTATTGCTAAAATCGGCACTTTATCTGTCTATTATCTATACTTTATCGTGCCTTCTTGCACGATTTTACGCCTAAACTCAACGTATTGATTGATCATATATACGGCTAACTGCATAAGAATAATCATACAGCCCGGTGCCATAATCCAGTTGTATTTTTCAAGAAGTATTCCGCCGTAATTGAAAGCGTTCTGTATCATTACCCCCCACGTTACGTCCGTGACGCTCCCCATGCCGAGGAAACTCAACGTTGCCTCGACCATTATACAACTCGCCACCGACGGCATGAACTTTGCTATAGCCACGTCCATTACGTTGGGCAACGTATGTCGCAATAAAATCCGAGCCTCGCCGTATCCCAGCGATTTGAGCGAACGTATATATTCGGAGTTTTTGACTGCCATCGTTTTTGCTCTTACGGCTCTTGCAGTCGAACACCAACATAGCAAAGAAATGGTGAGAATTATACTCATCTTTCCGCCACTCGTATATGACGCAATTACGATCGCTGCAGGCAACATCGGCACGAGCAAGAAAAAGTTGATAAACGCATTTACCGCCTCTCCAGCGACACCTCCGACGTACCCTGCCAATAGTCCTATCGCAACTCCTATAACGAGACATGCGAGTGCGCTTGTAACTCCTACTATGAGCGTTGATCGTGTAGCCACTATAAGTTGCGACAATATATCATACCCTATATTGTTCGTTCCGAGCAAATGTTCTTTGGAACATGGTAAAAATTTGTCAAAACTTTCTCTGGGAGAGTACGGCGCGATTTTTTCTCCGAATATCGCAAAAACTATAAACATCAATAGTATTGCTACCCCGAGCGAGAATACGGCAACGGACATTGCACGACGCACTTTGTAGTTTTTTGCGCCATATCTCTTCATACCTGCCTCCTCTGTCTCGGATCACACAACGAAACGATAATGTCGGCAATGAAATTTGAAACGATTACGCTGACTGCAATAATCAATAAGGTGCCTTGCAGCACAGGAAAATCCTTGTCGTTTATCGCACGGTTGACGAGAAGTCCGACGCCGTCTATAGAAAAAACTCTCTCGATAACTATCGAACCTGCAATCATATGTCCGAAACTCGTGCCGAGCATGGAAATAAACGTTGCCGATATGTTTGGGAAAGCATGCACGTATTCAAGCCGAGCATTGCTTAATCCCTTCGCGCGCGCGTACGACATATATTGTTCGTCCATAATGTTTGCAGATTGATTGCGCACAAGCAGATATTTTTTTGGCGTAGTTGCCAAAACCAATGCCGAAACAGGCAAGATTAAATGTAAAAGCCTATCCGGAACGACGTTTTGCGCAAACGGAGAATTTAGCCCCCCGGACGGTAATACTTTCCACTCGAAAGCAAAAAGAATAAGCATTATAATCGAACATAAAAACGTCGGAACGGCATCTATAATCATCAATCCGCTCGTTATTCCGATATCGACGATTCCGGATTTTCTATTGCCCGTAAAAAGTCCGAGCCAACAGGCAATTAACGCCGAAAGCACCCACGCTGGCAACGTAATCTGCAGTGTCGTAGGGATTTTTTCAATTATTATAGAACCAACGTCTCTGCCTTGGTGATAGGAGTATCCCAAATCTCCTTTAAACAAGTTTGAAACGTAGTTTGCAAACTGTTTGCCGAGCGGAAGATCTAAACCCATTTCGTGGTATAAAGCGTCATATTCTTCTTGTGTTATCGAATCCTCGTCTGCTCCGATAAGATTTGCGAGAGGATCGCCCGGCATAAGACGTGGCAAAAAGAAATTGACGATAAATATCGCCACCAAAGCAATTATCGAAAATAATAAATTTTTGCCTATTCTTCTTGCCATAATTAGAGTTGTGGCGTTTGCGTGACTTTATTCCACGCAAACGCCTCTCAATCATTCTATTTATTAAAATTAAGCTCTTTGAAGAGTTTCAAACGTTACAACGTTGAGAATACCCAACGTTGAATCAAGTTTGAAACCGTTGAGCTTAGCACTTGCACCGTAAGTGATACCTGCGTAGTAGAACGGAACGCAAAGCACGTTTTCAACCATATAATCTTGATACTCTCCGACTGCGGTTATGAGTTCCGCCTCTGACGTAGCATTTTTCATTGCGTAGAGAATCGAACCGAATGCAGTTAGATTTCCTGTCTCATATTCAACCGCCATTTGTCCGTGTGCAACCGGGTTTGGATGCTGATCGCATATGCTCGTGTCAGACGCAAGCAAATACTTAGAACCGTAACCTGCGAGGAAATCGTAGCCGGCTGCAGATATTTTTGCAAAACTTGCCATATGGTTGCCCGCTTGATAATACTTTTGCCAATCGTCACCTTTTGCAACGAGTTCGACGTCAACGAGTCCGTTTTCTTCGATTTGCGTTTCGAGAAGAGCGGCGTATTGCGTGTCGTTCGTATTTGAATGAACAAGAATTTCAAATTTAAATTTGTTAGTTTGAGAATAACCTTCTTGAGTCAAGAGTTGCTTTGCTTTTTCGAGATTACGTTGCCAAATCGACGTTTCTTTATATCCGAAGATACCTTCCGCGACAAAACCTTCTCTTGACGGCACGGCGTCGGCGGGTGCAAACGTATTGCGGATTTTTTCAAAATCTATTGACAACGCTATTGCGCGTTTTACGTTGGCATTCGTCATCTTTTGATTGTTGAAGAACATCACTTTATCTATTTGTTTCGTGGCTCTCGATATCAACTGCACGCTGTTTTGTCCGCTCAAAGCAGTCATTGCGTCTGCCGAGAGACCTTTGGCATAATCGAAAGTCAAATCGACTTCACCGTTTTTGAGAGCCAAAGTAAGCACGTCTTGAGAACCGTATTTTTTGAATATTACTTTGTCAAAATTTATACTGTCTGCTTTTGGATAGTCGGCAAATTTTTCAAACGTAATCGTTCCTGCGGCGATATCTCTGCCGACGTATTTGAACGGGCCTGCGCCGATAACAGACTCTGCGTCCGTGATCGTTTCTTTGGTTTTGCCCTCAAACAAATGCTTTGGTACAAGAGTTTTTCCTGCAACTTTGGTGAGGAACGTATCTGACATATCGACCGTATAGACCAACGAATCGTTTAGTTTCACTACACTTTGATAATCTTTGCCTTCTTCCAATGCACTCAAAGTGTATTGGACGTCGTCTATAGAAACTGACGTTCCGTCATGCCATTTGTATCCGCTCTTTTGAGTGAGCATAACCGTTTTTTTGTCATCGGATACGGCAAGATCGCAGTCAACGCCGACAAAACTGTCGTCAATTACGCTAACTGCCGCAATTTGCGAAACGGTTGAGGCTATTTTATCGAAATAGTAGCCGCCCGACGCGCTGCCGTCAGCATCCAATCGATTAAGTGTATCGACAGTCATCGTAGTACCGACGATAAGTATTCTTTCTTGCGGCGCATTGTCTTTGGGGTTGCACGCAACAAGCCCTACGCACATGACTGCAAGAACGATTGTCAACAATAATGCTATTAACACATTGTTTTTTTTCATTTTTCGTTATTCCTTTTATTCTTGTGTTTTTCTTATAGTTGTTCGTCGCCTGAAGAGATTTTTTCAACGTTTCCTTCTTTTATGAAGTACACGTCGTCACAAAATCTGCTTACAAGCCGTGTATCGTGTGAGATAAACAGCACCGATACACCTCTTTCTTTTACAAGTCTGTCCAAAAGATCGATTATATTCTTTTGAGTTGTCGGATCGAGCATGGAAGTCGATTCGTCACAGACTAAAACTTGCGGATTAAGTGCCAATGCACGCGCGATAACCGCTCTTTGCGCCTGTCCGCCGCTGAGATGAATCGGAAGTCTGCTTGCAAGCGTATGTTCAAGTCCCACAATGTCAAACAGTTCATACATCTTTTGCTCGGCATCCTTGCCTCGTTTTGCGCTTTTGAACGCTATAAATTCCTCTTTTATCGCACTTCCTATGCGTTGAGTGGGATCGAGCGCAAGAGCAGGTTTTTGCGGAATGAGTTGCACCGCACTTCCCGTTTTTCTGTCATATTTGCCCTTGTCGCTCCAAAGCGATACGCCGTCAACATATACCTTGCCGTCGCTTGGCGCACATATGCCGCAAAGGATATTGGCAAGAGTACTTTTGCCCTCTCCGCTTGCGCCGATAAGACCTATCTTTTTGCCGTTTTCAATAGTTATGCTTACGTTTACAAGCGGGTTAATAATCGATTTGTTTTTTCCGTTGCCGACTGTAAAGTTCTTTGAGACGTTTACGACTTCAAGCATAATCCACCTCACAAGCAGATATTAGATCTTTGGTGTATTCGCTTTGAGGGTTTGCAAGGACTTCCGCTGCTCTCCCGAATTCTTGCACCTGACCGTCCTTAAGGACGAGAGCGTAGTCGCATCGTTGCGCAACAGACATGTCGTGCGTAACAACTATAAGTGCCGATTTGTCAAAGTCATTGTCAATGCATTTCCAAAAAACCGTACTCGCCGTTTCGTCTATACCCCTTGTCGCCTCGTCTGCCACGATGAGTTTTGGCTCGGCACACATTGCCATTGCAAGCACAACGCGCTGCGCCTCGCCTCCGCTTATTTCAAACGGATATTTTCCAAGAATTTCTGCTCCGTTTTTCAACCCTACACGTGCAAGATTATATATGGAATATGCTTTTTTCTCTTCTGTATTTAGTTTTATGCCCGTTCTTGAAAATGCCTCATATATTTGCGTCTTAATTTTCAAAGACGGATTTAGCGATTCGGCACCGCCTTGGGGCACAAATACAATTTGCCTTCCCAAGAGTCTTTTCTCGTTTTTCTTTTTTTCTATTAAATCGATTCCGTCAAACAAGATGCGTCCCGTCGCATAGCAATTGTCTGCAAGCGACGAAGTGAGCGCATTTACAATCATGGATTTCCCACTTCCGGATTCGCCAACGATTGCAAGACGTTCTCCCTCATTAAGACAAAACGAAATACTCCCAACAATCTTTTCTGTCGAACGCAAAAACGACGCATATATGCATAAGTTTTCAACAACAAGGAGAGGTTCTGTCATGCATATATTGTATCATCAATTCAAACGACAATCAAGCCATTTTGCACAACATTGTACGCTCCTTATATAAATAATCAAACAAAACAGAACAAAATGTTTTGTTTATCCATAAAAATCAAACTTTATGTATTGACAACGAAACACGGTGTTTGATACAATATATTCGAGGTGAAATTATGCATAAAAAAATATCAGCAACGACAGAAAAGATTTACAACGCATTTGCAAGCGTTTTGCTTGAAAAAGAGTACAGCGACGTGCGCATACAAGACGTGTTGGACGCAAGCGGCGTTGCTCGCAGCACGTTCTACGCTCACTACAAAACCAAGGAAGATTTGCTCAAATCCATATGCACGACGATATTCGGACACGTGTTTTCGCACACCGTCGAGGAAGAACAAAGCCACGATTTTTCCAAGTCGTCCATATTCGATTACAAGCACTTCATCACACACATTTTCTATCACTTGCACGATGAAAAATCGCTTGTTCACGCAATACTTCTCTCGCAAAGTAAGGACGTGTTTTTGACGTATTTGAGGGGCGAATTGCAAGAATTTGCCACCGCTTGCGTTGAAAACAATTTCGTAAACGGCAAGGATTTGCCAAAGAGCCTCAAAGTCAATTCCGTAATAGAAAACTTTATTCTTCTCGTCGAATACTGGGACTCCACCGCCTTTGCGGACACCCCCGAAAAACTGACGGAATATTTTATTGTTATGAACTCGTGAAAAAGCGATGAAATAACTCAATTACACTTCGAATATAGTTAAAATTCATTTTACATTCTAATAGAGTACATCGTAACTCCTCTAAATAGAGTTACCCCCTCTTTCCGGACACGCCGGCATTTCTCACCCCACTCGGTTAGGGACATTTCTCTACAAAAGAGAGCATCGCTCGCGGGGG
>DBJV01000106.1:0-2452 GCA_002297185.1 Christensenella sp. UBA767 | reverse complement strand
TGCGGCTCGAAGTTCCGTCCTCGCAATCACATACATCATATATAAGTCGGCTCTGCCGCAGTTAGTCGCTGTTTGGGCGTTTTATTCTTGAATAAGGTCTCAAATAGATGAAGAGCAAGGAAAAGCCCCTTGGACAGCAACCCTAACGTACATTGGCGTACGTGAGTTGATGGACAAGGGGCTTTGACACAGCTATTCGCTATTTGAGACCTTATTCCACGAGGATTTCTTTGATTTGGACTTCGTTGCCTCGTACAAGATAAGTATGTTCGCTACCGCAGTAGGGGCAGATTTTGCCGTGCTGAACGGTGGGATACTCTTTTTGGCAGTCCTCGCAGTAGGTGACGGCAGGAATGGTCTCCACTTCTATTTTGCAACCTTTGAGAAGGTCGTTGCGGTTGGCGTTCCAATTCCAGCAATCGATGAGTTGATCGTTGACGACGGTGGATACTTCACCGATTTGCATAACGACCTTTGCTATTTTGGACGCATTGTTCTTGCGAGCGACGTCGCTCACGATGTCCGCGATGTGAAAAACCACTCCTAACTCGTGCATAGTTACCTCTTATTTGTTTGCCTTTTTGGCTTTCTTGGTTGCTTTTACGTACTCTTTGTGTTTCTTTTGAGACGCTTTCTCTTCGGCGGTCTTTTTGCCAAAGACGATTCTGAATCCACGTTTGATAGCATACGGCAAAATTGCTTTGAACTTGTCTTCGCTGCGCACCATCGTCGAGCATTCGGGATGTTCTCTGTGGAGGTGGATTGCGTCAAATTCGCACTTGGTGGTGCAGACACCGCAGCCGATGCACTTGTTCTCGTCAACGACGCTTGCGCCGCAGCCGAGGCAACGAGACGCCTCTGTGTGTACTTGCTCTGCCGTGAGAGTGCCGTGCAAATCTCTGAAGGAATGTTTGTCGCCTTCGAGTTCTTTTGCCTCTTGTCTGCCTGCCGTGTCGTAGCTGTCGATGACAATGTTGTTCTTGTCAAGTTCGATAAAGTCACGACGGTTGCGACCGATGGTCATGCTCGTGCCGGGTTGTACGAATCTGTGGAGAGATACAGCCGCGTTCTTACCTGCCTCAATTGCGTCGATTGCAAACTTCGGACCGCTATATACGTCGCCGCCGACGAAGATGTCGGGCTCTGCCGTTTGATAAGTGAGAGCGTCTGCAACAGGATAATTGCCGTGATGGAACTCAACCTTGGTGCCTTTGAGCAAGTCGCCCCAAACGACGGTTTGACCGATTGCGAAGATGACATTTTGAGCCTCGACGGTGATGGTGTCGTTCTCGTCATATTGAGGATTGAATCTCTTTGTGACAGGATCGATGACGCTAAGGCATTTCTTGAATACGACTGCTTTGACGGTGCCGTCCTCGTTCTTGAGGATTTCCTTGGGACCCCAACCGTTGTTGACGGTGATGCCGTCGGCAAGTGTCTCTTCGACTTCTTTCTTGCTTGCAGGCATTGTGTCGCGAGATTCAAGGCAGTACATACCAACGACGTCGCTACCGAAACGAACTGCCGTACGTGCGCAGTCAACTGCAACGTTGCCGCCGCCGATGACGACCGTTGCGCCGTTCATCTTTCTGTCGTGGTTCTCAGTTGCCTTGTGCAAGAAGGAAACTGCCATATCCGTGCCGATTGCGTCCTCGCCCGGAACTCCCGGCAATCTGCCGCCTTGGCAACCGATTGCAACGTAGAACGCTTTGTAGCCTTGTTCGCGAAGTTCGGGAATAGTTACGTCCTTGCCTACGTCAACGCCTGTCTTGAACTCAACGCCGAGTTCACGCAAAACGTCGATTTCCGCCTCGATGACGTCTTTTTCGAGTTTGTAGGACGGGATACCGTAAGTGAGCATACCGCCGAGTCTTTCGTTCTTTTCAAAGACGGTGGGTTTGTAACCCTTGGTTGCAAGATAGAATGCGCAAGAAAGACCTGCAGGACCTGCGCCGATGATTGCAATCTTTTGTGCCCATTGTTTGTCAACGTTGGACGGAATGACCACTTCGGGGATATATCTGGTTTCCGCATGCAAATCTTGCTCTGCAATGAACTTCTTGATATCGTCGATTGCGACTGCCTCGTCAATAGTCCCTCTCGTGCAAGCAGCCTCGCAACGCTTGTTGCAGACGCGACCGCAGATTGCCGGGAACGGGTTGTCCTTCTTGATGAGAGCAAGTGCCTCTTGATATTTGCCTTCTTTTGCTTTGCGGATGTAGCCTTGGACTGCGATGTGTGCAGGGCAAGCAACCTTACAGGGAGACGTACCGGTTTCATAGCAGTTGATGCGGTTGTTGTCTCTGTAGTTCTCATCCCACTTGTCCGGACCCCAGCTGAGGTTGTCGGGAAGTTCGTGTTTGGGATATTTGATTTCGCCTTGCTTGGTGCAAAGTTTTTGACCGAGTTTGACTGCGCCTGCAGGGCAATACTCTACGCACTTGCCGCAAGC
>DBJV01000057.1 GCA_002297185.1 Christensenella sp. UBA767 | reverse complement strand
GGCGGATTTGATATAATATTTTATAGTATAATTAAGGTTGATAAGGTACAAAAGAGGAAAAGGAGGCGAGATAATGAGATTGTTGCTTGCAGAGGACGAAAAATCGTTGTCGAACGCACTCGTTGCGATACTGAAACATAACAACTTTTCCGTAGATGCCGTATATAACGGGCAAGACGCTTTGGATTATTTGCAAAGCGACGTGTATGACGCGGTGATTCTCGATATAATGATGCCCAAAGTGGACGGAATAACCGTGCTTAAAACCGTGCGCGCGAGGGGTAACAAAATACCCGTGCTTATGCTCACGGCAAAGAACGATATAGAGGACAAGGTCGCAGGACTTGACTACGGAGCGGACGATTATCTCACAAAACCATTTGCCGTGCCGGAACTTTTGGCAAGACTTCGTGCAATCACGAGGCGCAAAGGGGAAGTGGCGGACAATTCGCTTGTCGCGGGCGACGTAAAACTCAATCGCTCGTCATACGAACTTATCGGCGAAAAGGGCAGCGTGCTTTTGACGTCGAAAGAGTTTCAGATTATGGAAATGTTTATGAGTGCGCCCACTCGCGTAATATCCGCAGACGAGTTTATGGACAGAATTTGGGGATTTGATAGCGAGGCGGAAATCAACGTCGTTTGGACGTACGTGTCCTATTTGAGGAAGAAACTCAAATCCGTCGGCTCGACGGTCACCGTAAAAGCCGTGCGAAATATCGGGTACGTGTTGGAGAACAAAAATGCTTAAGAAACTGCGCATAAAATTTATAGTCGTGACAATGGTCGCCACGGCGTTGGTGCTTATCACCATAATCGGCGGAATAAACATCAACAACTATGTGAAAATCACAAAAGACGCGGATAGAACGCTGGAAATTCTTGCGGACAACGACGGACAATTCCCTATGCGCGACGACGTGCAACCGCCTGCAAACGATGGCGAGGGACAAAAACCTCAAGAAAATAAGCCTATGCCGGACGGAATGTCGCCCGAAACGCCGTTTGAAACGAGATATTTTACGGTTACGCTGGATTCGCAAAACAATCAGGTTGCCGTAGATACGGACAGAATCGCCGCTGTTGACGAGAGCAAGGCTTTGGAATATGCGCAAAAACTCGCCGCAAAGAGCAAAAATAAGGGATTTGTCGATGGTTATAGATACGTTTCCAAACAGCTCGCCGACGGAAATACGATGTATATATTTATAGATCGCGGCAGAGAACTTGACACGGTAAACCAATTCTTGCTTGCAAGTTGCCTTATAAGTTTTGGCGGATTCTTGGTGGTTTTCGTGCTTGTGGTGATATTCTCCAAAGTGGTCATGAAACCCGTTGCCGAAACCTACAAAAAGCAAAAGAAATTCATCACCGACGCAAATCACGAACTTAAAACGCCGCTTACCGTCATCAACGCAAGTTGCGAAATGCTGGAATACGAGGACGGAGCAAACGAGTGGACGGCATCTATAAAAGAGCAGGTCGCAAAACTCGCGGAACTTACCAACAAACTGGTGTTTTTGTTGAGAATGGACGAGGAAAGCAAGCGCGCGACTATGACGGATTTTTGTATATCCGAAGTCGTGGAGGACGCAATCAAGCCGTACTACGTCGTTGCGCAATCGAAAGGGAAGAAATTTGACGCAAACGTCGAGAAAAACTTGTCTTTCAAGGGCGATATGTCAATGATAAAGCAACTTGTGGAATTGCTTTTGGACAATGCAATCAAGTATTCAGACGACGAGGGCAATATCAAAATCGAGTTGTCCGAAAACGGAAAAAACAAGAAAATTGTGGTATCTAATACGACGGACGGCGTTCCGAGGGGTAATCTTGACGTGCTGTTTGAGAGATTTTATAGGCTTGAAAGCTCGAGAAACAGCGAAACGGGCGGTCACGGCATCGGCCTGTCCGTGGCAAAGGCAATCGTTGAGTTGCACAAGGGCAAAATCTCCGCATCCTCTCCCGACGGAAAGACTATTATATTTACGATAGTATTTTGATAAAGGATAACAATATACATTACACTCGAAAAACGGCGAAAAAAATCGTCGTTTTTCTTTTGGATTTTTTGTTTCGTTTTAGGTAGGCTGCCTATAATGCAAGTATAAAAGGTGCAAAAACCGAGATAGGAGCAACACTATGAAAAAGAGTAGAATATTTATTGTTTTGACAGTTCTTATATTGGCGTTGAGCCTTATGCTCGTTGCTTGCGGAGACACGGATTCTTCGACAGGCTCGAGTAACGGCTCAAATTTGCCGCCCGATTTCCCCGGCGGCGACTTTTCCAACAACGGCGACAATCTTGGCGGCGGCGGAACGGGAACGATTCCAGATCAAGTGGATGACGTGACGGTAGAAGGATTTTCGTTCTCGGATTTGAGCGAACTTAGTGCGGATATCGATTATTCTTCCGCGGCTCAACTGACGGGAAGTGAAACGACGGTGACGATTACCGAGGCAGGCTCGTACGTTTTGAGCGGAAACTTCGAGGGCGGAATCGTGATAAGCGTCGGCAATAAAGAGAGCGTGCATCTTTTCTTGAACGGTGCGAATATCTCAAATTCCGACGGTATCGCAATCTCCAATACCAACAAAAAGTCGTCTTTGACAATCACGCTCGTTGAGGGAACGGAAAATACCGTTTCGAATGCGGGCGAGGACGTAAACGCAATTCACGTCAAAGGCGAATTGAATATCAACGGCAGCGGCAAACTTACCGTTACGAGCCAAAGCAAAAACGCAATCAAGGTGTCCAAAGGGCTTGTAATCGTTGACGCAACGGTGGTTATCGATAGTGCAAATCACGGAATTTCCGCAAGAATGGTTGAGGCACAAAATGCAACTATCACCATAAACAGCGCGGCAAAAGACGGTATCAATGCGGAGTGTGACGACGATACGACTGCGTTCCCGTCCGATTATTCCGAAGGTTACGTTGCTTTGAAAAACGTCAATTACACCTGCAACGTGTCGGGTGACGGCATCCAAGCGGACACTCTCGTCTATATCGACGGCGGCGACATCGATATCGTGACTAACGGCGTATTCGTTAAATACTCGCAAGCCAATATCGAGGCATACGGGCTTGAGACCGACGATTTCAGATATAAAGCGGCAGGTAGCGGCTATCAAAAGATTGCGAGCGACTCAAATAACAGCCTTTCAAGTCTCTATGCGCTTACGCAAAGTTGCAAGGGTATCAAAGTTGGCGAAATCGAGTACGAGGACGAAAGTGGAAACGAAGTCAAAGTCACGGACGGTAAATATCTGATCGTCGTTAAAGGCGATTGTGAAATGAATATCCGCTCGACGGACGACGCAATCCACACCAACAGCGGCGACGTGCTTATTGCAGGCGGCAATATCACGATCAACACTTGCGACGACGGCATCACGTCGGATTTGCACACGCAAATCACGGGCGGCAATATCACAATCGAGTCCAGTTATGAAGGCGTCGAGGGCGCATACGTCACAATTTCGGGTGGTAAAATCAGCGTCGTGTCAAGCGACGACGGTATCAACGCGGCAAGCGACGATACAAGTATCAAAGAGTATATCGTTATCAGCGGCGGCGAAATCGAAGTGAACGCCGAGGGCGACGGACTGGATTCCAACGGAAGTATTCTCATCACGGGCGGAACGATAATCGTTCACGGACCAACAAACGGCGGCGACGGTGCGCTTGACGCGGATTCGGGAATAATCGTTCAGGGCGGCACGCTATATGCAGCGTCAACGCTCGGGATGGTGGAAACTCCTTCGACCAACTCAACGCAATACGTGCTTTCGTATGCTCAAAGCAGCGCGATTGCAAGCGGTACGGTTTTGACAATCAAGGATTCTAGCGGAACGGAATTGTTCTCCGTAACCGTTGAGAAGAATTGCCAATCCGTCATTATCAGCCTTCCTGAGTTCGAGAGCGGACAGACTTATACCATATACAGCGGAGATACGCAACTCACGTCCTTCACGATATCCGATATCATTACGAGAGTCGGCGTGTCAACGGGTGGCGGACAAGGCGGTCCCGGCGGTAACGGTGGTCAAGGCGGCGGATTTGGCGGCGGCGGTCGCCCCGGTGGCAGAGCGTAATTTTTGCGCCGAATGCTAAACACGTGTCACTTATCTCTTTGAGATAATTTGACACATATTTAGGCGCAAACGTCCTACAAAAAAGCAAGCAGAGCCTTGCTTTTTTGCGTATGGGTTCGCAATCTTGAGGCGGCTCGGCGATTGCTCAGACGGACGATGGATGCTCACAACAACTCTTCGTGGAGTTATAAAGTACGGCTCCGCCTGTCTAAGAGCAACGTTAGGCGCAATAAATTGCGCTGATGGAATATTCCGCTTGCAATTACAATCGTAAGCGTGTAAATCGAGCAAATAATATGAAACCCCATTGCATATTTTGCGTCTCAAACAAGGCGTGCAAAGCACGCCACACCAAACATACAATCTTGCGAAACTGTGGCGGGAGTTTATACCCTTGCAAGACTGATAGCAAAAGATTGGCTGTGCGGTAGTAGAGCAATAAACCTAGCGTGGCCGTAGGCAATACGCATAAATGCGTGTTGCCTTAGCCACAGCGACGGTTTTTGCTTGCATTCGGCGCAAAGAGTGCGCGCTTAAGCACACTCTAATAGTAATTTGTCGGCAATCAATGCGATAAATTCACCGTTGGTGGGTTTTTCGTTGGGAGAGTAGATTTTGATGCCGAAAATGCTGTTGATGTTTTCGATTTTGCCTCTGTTCCACGCGACTTCGATTGCATGACGTATTGCACGCTCCACCTTCGAGGCAGAAGTGTTGTAGCGTATTGCGATGCCGGGGTAGAGTTGTTTGGTAATCGAGTTGATAATCTCGGGCGTCTCGATCGTCATTTTGATTGCCTCTCTCAAGAATTGGTAGCCCTTGATATGAGCAGGGATGCCCACCGAGATAAAGAGGTTGGCGATGCGCTCGTCAAGGTTGTGATTTTTGACGGATGCGCGCTGCGGTTTTGTCGGGACGGCAGGAGCGGATAGGTCGGATATCACTTTCACAAGTGCGTTGAAATCAAACGGTTTTGCAAGGAAATAACTTGCGCCGTATTGCAACGCTTTTTGCACAAATCCGTCCGTTGCGAGTTGTGACATCATAATCACAATCGGCTTTTTGCCCTCGAGTGCGCTGAGCACGCCGAAACCGTCAAGTTCGGGCATAACGATGTCGAGCAACACAAAGTCGGGTTGGTATTCGTCGATGAGGCGAAGTGCTTGCACGCCGTTTTGAGCGATACCTACCACTTGCATGCCGTCTTTGGCATTGATGAAATCGCTAATACTGTTGCATAAAGCCGAGTTGTCGTCTGCGATTACAATTGTTTTTTTCATGATTTTCCTCCAAAGTTTTTATATAAAACATTATAAATTCCATTGTTAAGCAAAAAAGGAAAGTTTTCACCATTTTTTGTCGAGCAAAAGGGGATTTTGTTTATTTCAACCAATTTTTGTGGATTTTTTGAAGTATTTATTATTACTATGTACATTTTACAAGAAAAATCTCGAATTTTCAATAATTATTTTCACCAATTTTTCAACACACTATATATTGGTGAAAAATGTTGAAAACACACTATATGAGCCTTTTTTGAAAAATTTTGAAAAAAATTGAAAATATAGTTTACATAATCACATCTTATCAATATAATATATGAAAGTTAAAAACCCTTATAAGAGAGGTCGTATATGGGAAAGTACAAAAAATGTCCGCGTTGTGAACTCAACTGGATCCCCGTCGAAGAGGAACTTTGCGAAGTGTGCAAGGCGGAACTCGGCAAAGCAAGCAAAATAAGTCTGTTAGAGGACGATGACGATATCGAAGAAGAGGAAAGAATTTGTCCTATCTGCAAAGTCAACTATCTTGAACCCGACGAGGACATTTGTCCTGCGTGCAGGGAAGAGCAAGCCGCTGCAAAACAAGCCGAAGAAGAAGGCACGGACGAATGGGACGACTTTGTTGACGACGCAGCAATCGTTGACGATGACGAGGAAGAAGTGTCGCTCAATCAATTGCAAGAGGACGAGGAAGAAGAATTCGAGGACGACGAAGAAGAAAGTTGCCCCGACGACTTTGACGATTCCGATATCGGCGACATCGACGATTACGACGATGACGACGAAGAAGAGGAAGAGGACGACGATTTCGACGATGAGAAATAAAAAAATAAAAGCACTTGCTTACGGCAAGTGCTTTTGTTTTGGATAAGCGCACCAAACAGCGAATAACTGCGGCAGAGCCGTTCGATTGTCAACTCATTTACGCTTAGTAAATTAGGGTTGCCACTCGGACGACTCTTTCTTGTTCTTCATCTGTTTGGACACGCTTATCGGTTTTTGTCGATTAAAAATGAGGGGCGATTGTAAATAAAAAAGGATTTTTTGTTTTACAAGAGGGGATTTACAGTATATAATATCAAAGCAGTATATTATTATAATATATATCAAATTATTGAGGCAAGATATGGCAAAGGAAAAAGAACAGTTTGTAAAAGAAATTACGGATATGAATGAGGATTTTCCCCAATGGTACACCGACGTGGTGCTTAAAACGCAACTCGTTGACTACGGTCCCGTCAAAGGCACGATGGTAATTCGTCCTTACGGATACGAGATTTGGGAAAACATCCAACACGAGATGGACAAGCGTTTCAAGGCGACAGGGCATAAGAACGCGTATTTCCCTCTCTTTATCCCGTACAGTTTTCTCGTCAAAGAGGCTGACCACGTAGAAGGATTTGCGCCCGAAGTCGCACTCGTTACGCACATCGGCAACACTCCGCTCGAAGAGCAACTCGTCGTCCGCCCGACGTCCGAAACCATCATCTGCTCTATGTATGCAAAGTGGGTGAAGAGTTATCGCGACCTGCCCGTACTTATCAACCAATGGGCAAACGTCGTGCGTTGGGAAAAGACCACTCGTCCGTTCTTGCGTACCAGCGAGTTTTTGTGGCAAGAAGGTCACACTCTCCACGCAACAGAGGAAGAGGCGAGAGAGGAAACGCTCAAAATGCTCGAAGTCTATCGTGAGTTTATGCAAAACGTGCTTGCAATCGACGTTCTTGTAGGTCAAAAGACTGAGAAAGAGAAATTTGCAGGCGCAGTCGATACCTACACTATGGAGGCAATGATGCTCGACGGCAAAGCGTTGCAATCGGGTACGTCGCACTATCTCGGCAAAAACTTCTCGTCCGCTTTCGAAATCAAATATCTTGACAAAGACGGTCAACTCAAAAACCCCTATCAAACGAGTTGGGGTACTTCTACACGTCTTATCGGCGCACTCATTATGGCGCACGGCGACCAACGCGGTCTCAAACTTCCGCCCGTAGTCGCACCTATCCAAGTCGTAGTCGTTCCCGTTGCCGCTCATAAAGAGGGCGTTCTCGACAAGGCAAACGAAGTCGCGACCGCACTCCGCAACGCAGGCGTCAGAGTGGAACTTGACGACAGAGAACAATCTCCCGGTTGGAAGTTCAACGAATGGGAAATGAAGGGTGTTCCCGTACGTCTCGAAATCGGTCCTCGCGACATCGAAAACGGTCAAGCAATGGTTGCTCGCCGTGACACTCACGACAAATTTGCACTCAAACTTGACGATTTGACGACGGAAATCCCTGCATTGCTCGACGATATCCAAAAAAATATGTTCAAGCAATCTCACGACTTCTTGCACTCCCACATCGTCACTTGCCACACTCTCGACGAAATGAAAGAGGCTCTCGACAATCACAACTTTGTCAAGACCATGTGGTGCGGCGACCGTCATTGCGAGGACGTCATCAAAGAGAAATATGCCGCCACCTCACGTTGCATGCCTTTCGACCAAACTCCCGTCGGAGACGTATGCCCTGTATGTGGGAAACCTGCAACCCGTGTCATCTACTACGCCAAAGCATATTAAGAGGCACTATTTAGCGAATAACTGTGTCAACACCCATCCGCTACAAAATCACGTACGCCTTGTACGTTGGGTTTTGTATCGGATGGGTGTTTCCTTGTTCTTCATCTAAATATTGCCTCTTAATACGCTTTTGTAATTACTAATCACACTTTTAATTTAAGTGGTAAAAACAAAAAACAACGCAATCCGCGTTGTTTTTTGATAAATCAATCTTTATTCTCTTCTTTGTCGTGCTTGTCGAAGAGTTTGAATTTTTGGTCTTGCTCTTCTTCGTCGTCGGGAACGGGATTGATATGCACTTTGATTTCGATGATTTTGCGAGCGGTGAGTTTGTTCACCACGATCGTGAGATTTTTGAAATCGATAGATTGAGATTTTTTGGGGATTTCGCCAAACTGCTCGATAACCCAACCGCTGACCGTTTGTGAGTCAAAGTTCTCGCTTTCGTCCTCGTCGATGTCAAATTCTTTGAAGAAATCGTCAAGTTCCGCACGGCCGTCAACGAGGTAGTTTTGCTCATCGACTTTGGTGAAGTAGTTGACCACTTCGTCGTGTTCGTCCCATATCTCACCGACGAGTTCTTCAAGGATATCTTCGAGGGTGACTATGCCGAGCGTTCCGCCGTATTCGTCCACGACAACCGCCATATGCACTTTTTGGCGTTGCATGCTCTTGAGCAGGGCGGATATTTTCATATGCTCGGTTGCGACCGCCACGGGAGTTATGTAGCCTTTGATATTCTTTTCGCCTTTTTCCAAAGCCGTGAAGAAGTCGATATTGTGAATCATACCGATGATTTGGTCAATAGAATCCTTATACACGGGCAGGCGCGAATAGTTGTATTCGAGGAATATGGACTTGATTTTGTCCATTGCCATATTGGTAGGCACGGCAATGACGTTGACTCTCGGCACGAGGATATCCGCAACTTCGCAGTCGTCAAACTCGATTGCGCTGGAAATAAGTTCTTTCTCTTGCGTGTCGAGCGAGCCGTCCTCCCCGGCCTCTTCGACCATAGAGAGCAATTCTTCTTCCGTTATCTTGTCGTCGCCGTGGGATTTGAATATCTTTTTGAGCAAGAATTTCAGTCCTGCAAATATTATCGTAATGGGGTAGAGTATCACCATAATGACGCGGATAGGATAGCCGAATGCCATACAGACGCGCTCGGAATTTTCCTTTGCGACCATTTTGGGCGTGATTTCGCCGAAAGTAAGAACGATAACGGTGGATACCGCAACGGACACGATGCCGCTAACCGCAGGATCGGAGATGACGCTTTCAAAAATATTGTTGAAAAGCACCGACAACGTGATGTTGACGAGGTTGTTTCCCACGAGTATGGTGGATAGCAGTTTGTCGAATTTGTCAAGAAGATTGAGAGCGTTTTGCGCGGATTTGTTTCCGCCTTGCGCTTTCAATTTGAGTTTCGTTCTGTTGACAGAGCTAAAAGCCGTTTCGGTCGCCGAGAAAAATCCCGAAAACAAAACCAATACGACTATGAAAATGGATGATAATATAGTACTGAGAGGGTCAGGGTCGGCGGTTGCGCCAAGTAAGTTGCCCATATATACTCCTAAATTTTTGATGTTTTGATAATATCATATAAATTTCGACTTGTAAATATTAATCTTCGACATTTTACGTTTATTAAGTATTAATTAATAAATATTAACAATATCCTTATTGTCATTTCCTCGAGTTTTTTATATAATGTCAGTATGGCGAACAAGAAATCTACAAAAAACACGAAATCAACCAAAACTTCGACATCGACGAAAACGTCCAAGTCCAAGCAATCGCAACCCGATACCGTTGAAAAAGCGGTGAAAAAGGCGTATAAGAAAAATCCCAAAGCGGTTATTATATCCATAGTTGCAATTGTGCTTGTCATTGCAATTGCGGCGGCGGTGCTGTATTTCGGATTCCCCGACACTTGGGACGAAATCGTATTGTATTTTACGAAAGGCGATGACGGCGGCGACACTATCGACGCAGAGGATACGAGCAAAGTCGTCGGCGGAAATCTGCAGGGCGTTCTCACAAGAGGCGATGGCGAGTTGTTGTTCCATATGATAGACGTCGGACAAGGCGATTGTCTGTATGTCCAACTTCCCGACGGGAAAGATATGGTTATCGACGGCGGTACTACAAAGAAACCTTATGACGATTTCGATGAGAATACCGTGATTAATTATCTGAATAATTATATCAAGGACGGAACGATTGAGTATCTTATGCTTACGCACACAGACAAAGACCACGTGAGCATTATCGACGATATTATCGATGCGTTTGACGTCCAAAACATTTATATGCCGTATATTCTCGCCACGCCCGACGTTACTAAACTGTCGAGCAAAGTTCGCAGCGAGTTTGAAAGTATTCCGCAAGAGAAGAAGGATATTTTCAAGGATAAAGACACCGTTTCCACAGCGGAATATGCCGAGTTTTTTGCTGCGGCATTGAACGAGAAAAATTGCAATATTTTCGTTAATATGGATGATGACGAGAACACAAACAATATAAAAATAAACGGCAGCGACTACACGTTCAAATTCTATTGTCCGACAAAGGCTTATTATGATAAAAACGGTTTGGATAACGCAACCGATTTGAATGCTATTTCTCCCGTAGGTATTTTGGAATACAAGAGTAGAAGAATTATGTTTACGGGCGATAGTAATAAAAAGAATGAGGATGATATTCCCAAACGTACTGGTGCAATCGATTGCGACGTTCTAAAAGTCGCTCACCACGGAAGTGCCACATCTTCAACCGCTGCATTTTTGGAAAAATACAGTTTTGAATATGCTATGATAAGCAGTGGTACGCACGCAGGACACAAACTTCCTCGTCAAGATGCACTCGACAGAATGAAAGATATGGAAGTGTATCGCACGGATAAAAACGGCACAATCGTATTGTCCGTAAACAAAAGCGGAGAAATGTTGTTCAGAGCAGAGAAGAAGAGTACTCAAAAGCAAAACCATATTGGCAACGACGTGCAGATGACAACGCAATCGGCGTTATCGAGAAAGTCAATCCCCACGAATATGCGAGGTTTGTTCTTTATCAATGCAGCATAATAAAAAGGCACGCGATAGCGTGTCTTTTTTAATGATATTGCACCGTAGGTGCAGTGATATTTGTGCTACGCACAAGTGATATTTTTGGCTTGCGCCAAAAGTGATATTCGCACTTTGTGCGAGTTTTGGAATATTCCATTAGCGCAATTTATTGCGCCTAACGTTGCTCTTAGACAGGCGGAGCCGTAGAATATAACTCCACGAAGA
>DBJV01000062.1:1539-4035 GCA_002297185.1 Christensenella sp. UBA767 | reverse complement strand
GTCCGGAAAGAGGGGGTTATTTAATTTAAGGAGTTACAGCGAAAGTATATAAAAGAGCCGTCCGAAAATCGGACGACTCTGACACAGTTATTCGCTAAATAGCGCAGTTTTATTTTATCTCTTTATTAGCAACTTCGAGCAAGGCTTTCGCCACAAACTCCTCTACCGTCATAGTGCCAAGGTCGCCTTCGGTGCGGTGACGGACGGAAATGAGATTTTGTTCTGCCTCTTTGTCGCCGATGACGATGACGTAAGGCACTTTGTCGAGTTGAGCCTCGCGAATCTTCTTGCCGAGTTTCTCGCTGCGGACGTCTGCCTCTGCACGCAAGCCGAGATCGAAGAGTCTGTTGCGGACTTCTTTGGCCTTGTCGATAGTACGGTCTGTGAGTGAAAGAACACGCACTTGTTCGGGAGCGAGCCACATCGGGAATGCGCCGTTGTACTTCTCGATAAGCATTGCAAGAGTACGCTCGTAGCAACCGATTGAAGATCTGTGAATGATGAGCGGACGCGCTTTTTCGCCGTTCTCGTCAATGTAGATCATATCGAAACGAGTTGCAAGCGAGAAGTCGATTTGAACGGTGAACAAAGTGTCTTCTTTGCCGTGTACGTTCTTGCCTTGGACGTCGAGTTTCGGACCGTAGAACGCTGCCTCGCCCCATGCCTCGGTGTAATCGATGTGCAAATCGTTGAGGATTTGTTGCATGGTGCTTTCGACCTTGTCCCAATCCTCTGCCGTGCCAACGTATTTGTCTGCGTCCTTCGGATCCCAGCGAGAGAAACGATAGCTTACGTCGTCTTGCAAGCCGAGAATGCCAATGAGGTATTTGATTAGATCGACTGCGCCTTGGAACTCTTGCTCGAGTTGGTCGGGCGTGCAAACGATGTGACCGTCGGAAAGCGTGAATTGACGGATTCTTGTAAGTCCGTGCATTTCACCGCTCGCCTCTTTACGGAATTCAATTGCGGTCTCTGCGTATCTGACGGGCAAGTCACGATAGCTCTTAAGCCCGTTCTTGTAGATTGTGAATTGGAAGGGGCAAGTCATAGGACGCAAGCATAAAATCTCGTCGTCCACGTCCTCGTCGCCGATGTAGAACATCTTGTCTTTGTAGTGATCCCAGTGTCCCGACGTGATGAAGAGGTTGTTCTTGGTCATAATCGGAGTCTTGGTGAGGAGATATCCTCTCTTTTGTTCCTCGTCCTCGACGAAACGTTGCATGATTTGGATGATGCGCGCGCCTTTGGGCATGATGAGCGGAAGTCCTTGACCGATGTTTTCGTCTGTCATGAACAAGCCAAGTTCTCTGCCGACTTTGTTGTGATCGCGAGATTTTGCCTCTTCGAGTTTTTGGATATATTCGTCAAGATCTGCCTTTTTGTCAAAGCAAGTGCCGTAGATACGTGTGAGCATCTTGTTCTTCTCGTTGCCTCTCCAGTATGCGCCTGTGAGGGACGTGAGTTTGAACGCCTTGATTTTGCCTGTCGAAGTGAGGTGCGGTCCGCTGCAAAGATCGATGAAATCGCCTTGTTGATAGAAGGAAATCTCTTCGCCTTCGGGGATATCCGCAAGAAGTTCCGCCTTGTAGGTTTGTTTCATCTTGGTGATCATCTTCTCTGCCTCGCTGCGAGTGCAAACGATACGCGTGATGGGAAGATTTGCCTTGATGATGCTCTTCATCTCTGCCTCGATTTTTTCAAAATCGGCTTGCGTGATGGGCGTCTTGAAATCAAAATCGTAATAGAATCCGTTGTCGATTGCCGGCCCTATTGCCAATTGAACCGTCGGATAAATGTTCTTGACTGCTTGTGCCAATATGTGAGCGCAGGTGTGACGATACACGCGCTTTCCTTCGTCATCGGCGAACGTAAACACCTCGAAATTGCAGTCCTTGTCAACGATGGTGTCCATAGAAACGAGTTGCCCGTCAATCTTGCATACGATTGCCGCTCTTGCGAGTCCCTCGCTGATTTGCTTTGTCACGTCGAGTGCGCTCATCGCACCGTCGAATGACATTTTGCTACCGTCTTTAAGTGTAAGTTGCATATTACCTCCGCGCAATCAGCCCTACTTAATGCTGTACGCGCAATATTATTTTCCACTCTCGTGGTGTGAATATTATAATATCAAGGGTATATAAAGTCAATTCAATTATGCTCGGCGATTTGCATTTTTCTTTGCGATTTCAAAATCCGCCGTTTAGGCATACGAAAAACGCCCCGAAAATCGAGGCGTTTTTTGATTGATTTTGTGATTTGCGTTGCCTTTGAAAAATAGAGATTATTGCAAAAGCAACGGATTAGAATGTCGATTATGCCTTAATGACAAATGTCAAATCGTGATATTTGTTGGGCAAAATCTTGTATCTCTTCTTTGTGCAGGCAAGTGCCGGGATATCGCCGCCTACGCCGCGTTGTGCGCCGTCGATATAAAGTTCGATTACGTCGCCGTGTTTGAGTTCGTGAGCGTGTTTTGCCTCTTCGAGAGCCTCTTGC
>DBJV01000062.1:885-1527 GCA_002297185.1 Christensenella sp. UBA767 | reverse complement strand
GTCAAACGGTTTGTCTGTTGCGACGACTTCGATGCCGTCCTCACCGCCCACTTTCACCCAACGGGTGTCGCAGTGGTTACCGTTTTCTTGCGGTACGAGATAATTATGCTCGAAATCTGCGATTTTGCCTTCATACACGCCGAGTGTAGCCGCGGCTTTTCTGTCGCAATAGTTTTCGTGCGGACCTCTGCCGTAGAACGCAACGTCATCGGTTGTGGCAAGTCCCATTCTGAAACCGTATCTTGGCAAGCTGAACCAGTCGTTTTTGACTTTCATGGACACTTTGATACCGTCCTCGCTTGCCTCATAGACCGTTCTAAGCACGGAAAGTTGAGGCATGCACGACCAGTCAATCATAACGGATTTGTCCGTAAGCACCATATTGGACTTGACGAGACGTTCTTTGCAGCCCTTGAAGAAGAGTTTGCCAAACAATCTCTTGACGATGCCCGGGAGTTGCGGAGAAATGTCGTTGTCGATAGGCGCGCGCCAGAAGTTGGGAATAATCGGGGATGCGAGTTTCTCTTTGCCGTCAACCACGATAGAGGTTATGCAGCCGCTGTTCTTGGAGACGATTGCACGCATTTTTCCGCATTCTAACACTATCTTTCCGTCCTCGTTGAATACCGTTCTGCCTTGCGG
>DBJV01000062.1:168-876 GCA_002297185.1 Christensenella sp. UBA767 | reverse complement strand
TCTTCGTATTTTGCGGGGATAAAGCCTGTCAAATCAAGTTGTTCGCGAGCGGTTATGTCGCCCTTTTCAAACACGTCGAAAGCGTCTTTGACTACGCAATAGCAATTGATTGCCGTTTCCTTGCCGTCTTGTTTGACGTCATACGGCATATCGACGGTTGCCTTTGCGTAAGGCTCGACGGAGGGCATATCCATAGTTTTGCTTTCCACGACAACGCCGTTTTCAAGCAAATCGAAACGCACTTCAAAGCGGTTGAGATTGGTGAACATATACTCGTTTTCAATCTCGATTTTGCCGTCTTTGAGGGCGAATTGGACTTGTTGATATACCTTTCCGACCTCATAGAATGCCGGATTCGGACTTCTGTCCGCTCTCACGATGCCGTTGAATGCAAACGTGCCGTCGTTGGGCTTGTCGCCCCAGTCGCCGCCGTAGGTGTACTCTATCGTGCCGTCTGCGCCTACCCTCTTAATCGATTGGTCTGCAAAGTCCCAAATATAGCCGCCGCAAAGTCTGTCGTTTTTGCGGAAATGTTTCCAGTAATCCTCGAAGTTGCCGAGGCTGTTGCCCATGCAATGCGCGTATTCGCATTGAATAAACGGCTTGTTTTTGTACATCTTGGGGGTGAGCAAGTGTCCTGCAGGCGCCCACAATGCGACGGAATGGATGTGGAGTTTGTTGTGAGCAATCTCCTCCATTTGCTCTTCT
>DBJV01000062.1:0-124 GCA_002297185.1 Christensenella sp. UBA767 | reverse complement strand
TAATGTCCGTGGTCTTGACGTATGCGTCAGGCTCGTAGTGTATGGGGCGAGTTGTATCCAACTCGAGCGCAGCCTTTTTCATTGCAGGGAACGCTTTTCCGTTGCCGCTTTCGTTGCCGAGCGA
>DBJV01000008.1:4582-9616 GCA_002297185.1 Christensenella sp. UBA767 | reverse complement strand
GGGTTATTGCATTTAAGGAGTTACGACGTACTCTATTTATTAATTTGATTAATAAAATTTCGCTACGCAAGAATAAAAGAAAAGTAATGCCTCGGCATTACTTTTCTATTACGTTGCTGACGATATCAACTTTGAGGTTTTGAGATTTGAGGTGAGAGAGGATGCGAGGGAGAGTGGCGGTGGTGGCGTCGGTGGGGTGCATGAGGATAAGGTCGCCGGCTTTGACGTCTTTGATTGCGCGCTCGAATATGATATCCTCGTCTTTGTCGCGCCAGTCTATCGTATCGCGAGTCCACATTATCACTTTGTAGTCGAGTTTTTTGCATGCATCGAACATTTTGTTGCCTATACTTCCGCTCGGGGGAGCGAAGAGTTTGCAATTGGTGTAATCGGGAAGGGAGGACAGGGCGGAGTCGATAAGTTTTTGTGTGACTATAATTTCGTCCTCGTTTTGTTTGAGATTGAGTTTTGCGTGGTCACGGTGCATATAGCCGTGATTGCCTATTTCAAAGCCGTCTGCGCCAAGTTGCAATATTATGTCCTGATTTTTTGCCGCCCATACGCCGCCCACGAAAAAGGTGGTTTTGTAGCCGTACTCGTCAAGGATTTTGGCGATTTTTTTGACGTTGTCGGTGTTTTCATAGACGTTGAACATAAGCGACACGCTGCCCGAGTTCTGATTGCCCTCGTAAATGGCGTTATTTACCGTCTGCGAGGGGATTTGCTCGGGGTACGTTGCGACGAACGCTATGCCGAAGGTCAAAAGCAGGGTTGCTATTATGACAAAATTTGCGCAAAAAGTGCGGAATCTCGTTTCGTTCATACCATAAAATATGATTGCGAGATTGAAACTATGTGATATAATATAACGGCAAATCGCAAAAACTTATTTGCGCCGCGCATAAAAGCGGATTTGCTCAAAAAATCAAAAGGACGCAAAGGGCGTATATCTCGCCTTGTTGCGATGAGTGTGATTATGCAAAAAATGATAAACTTTCCAAGCGGATTGAAACTTGTGTTCGTACCCAATACCGCCGTGCGCTCGGTTGCAATCGGCGTATTCGTGGGAGCAGGCGTGATTAGAGAAACGCCCGACGTCGCAGGTATATCCCACTTTATAGAACATATGGTGTTCAAAGGCACCAAAACGCGCACGAGTTTCGATATAGTCAACGAGATTGATTCAATCGGCGCGCAAATCAACGCATACACCGCAAAGAGTTATACTTGCTTTCACACCGTGTCCATAGATACCAACGCCGACAAGTGCTCAGACGTGCTTGCGGATATGTATTTCAATCCTGCGTTCGACCAAGAGGAACTTGAAAAAGAGCGTAGGGTGGTCATCGAGGAAATCAACGAGAGCGAGGACACGCCCGACGATTTGTGCCTTGAAAGACTGCTTTGCAACTTCTTTAAGGGCAGTCAACTCGAAAAGGCGATTTTAGGCACTAAAAAGACGCTTAAAGATATGAACAGCGACACTTTGAGAGCCTATCACAATCGCTATTACGTGGCAAACAACACCGTAATTTCCATTGCAGGCAATCTCACCGAAGAAGAGGCGGTCGCGCTTGTAAACAAGCATTTTGAGAGTAAATTCACAAGCGTTGCAAGCGAAAGTATGGATTGTGATGTTGCGGTAAGACACGCTCACAGCACGTCAGTAAAGAAGAAAAAGGCAATCGAGCAAACGCATATGGCTTTTGCATTCCCGAGTTACGCCTACAACGACGAAAGGGGAGTTGCGATGCAACTTATGACCATAGTTTTCAGCATGGAAATGTCCTCTCGACTCTTCCAAAGCGTACGTGAAAAACTCGGTCTTTGCTACACGGTATATGGATATCCGTCCGCATACAAAAACAACGGCGCATTTATAATCTACACCTCTACAAGCCCCGAAAACGCAGAAAAAGCGGTGAGAGCGATAAGAAAAGAGATAGATTTGCTCCTTGAAAGAGGCGTGAGCGAGCAAGAACTCGAAAAGGGCAAACAACAGCTCAAAACGTCACTCGTTTTGGGACAGGAAAGCACGTCGGCAATGATGCGCACCTTCGGCTCGCACGCAATTCAGACGGGCGAACTGTACGATTTTGACAAACGCATCGCTCAAATAGACGCAACGACGTCCGAGGACGTTTTGAGAGCGTCGAGAGAAATTTTTGACTTCTCCAACGTGTGCGCAAGTATCGTGGCAAAAGAGGACGACGTGGATATTTTGTCTATAATGAAAAACGCAAAATAATACGATTAGAATATCGAAAAATCAATCATTATCACAAAAACGAGCGAGGTGAAACCGCTCGTTTTTTGATGCAAAAAGCAAGGGCGGAATTTTACTCTTTGCAATTATTTCTTGCCGAGCATAAAACAATTGCTTGAAATCGCGCGCGATATGTGGTATAATTTCGATACTAATATTATATATAATACAGGTAGGTAAAACTTGACGGATACAAGGCAAGCAAAAGCAAATAGGGGCAACAGGATTGCAGCAGGCATTTTGGTTATATTGGTGTCGCTGTTTTGTTTCTTGTCGCTGGTTGGCGCACTCGGAGGAGTGGGCAGAATGGTGTACGGATTTTTGGCGGGATTTTTCGGTCTTGCCGCTTATGCGTACTCGCTTATGGGACTTATCGTCGGCGTTTGCGTAACTTTCGGCGTGAGAGTGAAGATGCGCCCCTCCAAAGCGTTTATGTACTTCGGCTTGCTGTTGATAGGCATTTTGGCTTTGCACGTTTATACGTCCAGCGCACATATTATGGGCGCAGGTTACGGCACCTACCTCAAAAATTGTTACGACAACACCAACACCGCAGGCGGCATGCTTTTCGGCGTGGCGGCTTTCCCCATTATGAAAGCAATCACTTCCGTGGGCGCACTCGTCGTGGTATGCGTGGCATTCTTTATTTTGGCGTTTTTTGCAATTTATCCGTCCTTAAAGCGCAACGTGACTTACACCGTAGCGTCCGGACGCGACCGCCAAAGACAAATGAGCGCACCCAAGCAAAAGCGCAAACTTTTTGAAAGAAAACCCAAACAAAAACAAGTCGAACAAGGTCAACCAATCGGTGTGCAAACCGCACCGACGATTACCGATTTTTCTCACGTGCAGAACGGCGGCGGACTTTACGTCGTTGACGTAGAGGGCGATCCTTTGCAACAAAAGGGCAGCAAAAAGGCGTTCGGAGCAGAGGGTTACAGTCCGCTCGGCTCTTTCAATCCGCTTTATCCCAACGCACAGGGCGGTATGGAGGACGAAGTCAAGACCGCACCCAAATATGATCCCGAAAAGTTCTCGGCAAGAGGCGTTGCGAGAGATATTTTGTTCGGCTCCGGTCCGAGCAAGGACAATCTTGCGAGATTCGACAGCGTAAGCGACCCGAGAAACGCACTTTCAAACGTATCTCCGTCTTATAGCTCGGTGCGCAGGAACGAACTTAAAAACAAACTCGGCGTGGATACAACTCAAAGCGCAATCCGCGAAGATTTTATGTCCAGATACAGAGCCGTGCAAGACGAGGCGGTGCAAAACGCGCAAGCGGCACAAAAGAGTGCTGCTGTTGAGAATACAGCGAAGAAAGCGGACGAACCTATTGATTTCAAGCGTGATTTCGCCGCTCTCAAACAGCAACAGACTCAGCGTTTCGGCGAGATGTACACAAAGCCCGAGTTCGAGGCGGAGGCGCATCTCGAGCAACAAGACGAGGCTTGCCTCATTGCAGAGCCTGTAAAGAAAGAGGTCGTAAAGCCGACCAAGGTTATGTCGCACGACGACAGCGTTTCTTCCACTCTCAAAAAAGCGGAAGAGGCTGTGAACAAACCGCAAGTGAACGTGGGTATGCTCGGCGCGCTCAACAGAGCGATTTCGGGTGAAGAACCGCCCAAACCCGTGGTGAAAGAGGAAGTCGTGTCCGAGGCTTACGATAAGCCAAAGACGGATATGGTGTATATCGCAAGAGACAATCAAGGCGATACGTCCAAACAAAATACCGCTCAAAATACACAAAATTTAACTCAAAATGCGGCTAACACGCCTCAAAATAACGTGAGTGCGGCGCAAGAGGTGCAAAAACCCGTCGTTACGCCTCTTCAGAATACTAGCATAGAGGATTTGGACAAGAGCGGTTATCAATCGGTGAAGGGCGAGAAGAAAATTCCGCGCGCCTTTGCGGCTACGGCGGTGGATACCACTCAAAAAGCCGAGGAAACGGAGACCAATTTCTTTGGCGGTATCGGAAAGACCAAACCCGTCAAGAAGTACGAGATGCAACAAGCCACGCTTGAAAGCAATCGTCCCAAATACGTGGATAACGACAAGTCCGTCGGCGGAAGTATGCCCAGCGAGCCTGCTCCCGTGCAACAAAAGGTTACAGGCGGCGAAATGTCGCGTACGGCAATTCAATCCACGACCGCAATCGCAAAACAGTCTGCGAGAAATATCGAGGACGCAGAGGTGTCCGCTCGCATTCAAAACATAAAACAAGCCATAAAAGAAACGCCTGCTATGGGACAATACGAGCGTGAGGCTCTTATGAGAGAAGAGAAGATGAAAGCGTCCCAAGGCAGAGGCTTGCAAAGCGCGGATAAACCCAAGAAAGCGGATAAAGAGCGTCTTACGCAAGTTAATATGGAACAAGCCATAGCGCAAGCCACGCCCAAGCGTCCTTACGTCGCGCCGCCGATATCCTTGCTTATTCCGCCTGCTCCGGAAGTCGATCAAAACGAGGACTACGAGCAAAAGAAAGAACAAATCATCAAGACGCTCAATTTCTTCAGCATTACGGGCGAGGTTATCGATATTTTGGTCGGACCTACGTTTACGATGTACAAACTGCGCGTTGAGATGCCAAAGGGCAGAACTATCGGTTATATTTCCTCACTCGAGAGCGATATCGCAATGAAGATGGAGGCAGGCAGCGTGCGTATTATCGCGCCTATCCCCGGTGAGAACGCTGTCGGTATCGAAGTTCCGAACAAGCACCGCCGCAACGTCAACCTCAGCGAGATTATCGGCTCGCCCGAGTTCAA
>DBJV01000008.1:0-4562 GCA_002297185.1 Christensenella sp. UBA767 | reverse complement strand
TGCGCAAAAGCACCTGCAACGTTCGCACTCGGCAAAAACCTTTACGGCGACGCAAGAGTTGTGGAAGTGCGCAAACTTCCGCACGTGCTTATCGCAGGCGCAACTGGCGCAGGTAAGAGCTGCTGCATCAACTCCATTATCGTCAGCTTGCTCTACAAGGCCTCTCCCGACGACGTGCGACTTATCCTCATCGACCCCAAGCGCATAGAAATGAGCGTATATGCAGGCATTCCGCATTTGCTTATGGACGAGATTATTTGCGATACCGACAAGGCAATCCGCTCTCTCAACTGGGCAATCAGCGAGATGGAAAGACGTATCAAATTCCTCGCCGAAGTCAATTACAGGGATATCGACGAGTACAACGCCGATTGCGCAAAGAACGGTTTTGAAAAAATGCCGCGTATCGTGATTATCGTCGATGAGTTTGCAGACCTTATGTCAACGGGCAAAAAGGCGGTGGAAGACACCGTCAACCGCATCGCGCGTCTTGCTCGTGCAGTTGGTATTCACCTCGTGCTTGCAACGCAACGTCCGTCCGTTGACGTCATCAGCGGTACTATCAAAAACAACTTCCCGAGCCGTATCGCATTCAAGGTTACGTCGAGTTTTGACAGTAAGACCATCCTCGACACGGTTGGCGCGGACAAACTCCTCGGCTACGGCGATTTGCTGTACATGATGCCCGGTGCAAGCGAACTCGAGCGTATGCAAGGCGCGTTTATTTCCAACGAAGAAGTCAAGAGAGTTGTCGATTTTGTCAAATCCAAGAACGACGCATTCTTTGACAACAGCATTAAGGACGCAATCTTCAAGGACAAAGAGGAAGAAAAGCCTGCTCAATCCAAAGGCGACAGATCGGCGGATAAGGACAAGATTCCGCCCGAACTCTTTGACGCATTGCAACTGGGTATCGAACTTAGAGAAGAGCAAGACGCTCCTATAAGCATATCCTTTATGCAGCGCAGGTTGGGACTCGGTTGGCCGAAAGCGGCAAAGATTTACGACAAGATGGATCTTATGGGATATCTCACGCCCGACGAACACGATCCCAAGAAAAAGAAAGTCAACATCACGTATGAGGAACTCGAAGAACTCCGAGCCTCTGCGGAACAGGGCGAAGGAGATGACGAATGAAAATCGGCGCAATTTCGCTCGGATGCGATAAGAATAGGGTAGATACCGAAAAAATGCTCTCTCGTCTCACAAACGGCGGTCATACGCTGGTGGGGAGCGAGGAAGAGGCGGACGTCATTATCGTCAATACTTGCGCTTTTATCGACAAGGCGAAAGAGGAATCCATTGACGAGATTTTGAACGCTATCAGCGCAAAAAAGAGCGATAAAAAGAAGAAAATCATCGTTACGGGATGCCTTGCGCAACGCTATGCGGATACACTCAAAGATGAATTCCCCGAAGTGGACGCCGTGCTTGGTATTGCGGATTACGACGAGATTTTGTCAACCGTGCAAAAGGTGAGCGAGGGCGACAAAGTATATGATTGCGCCGTCAAAGACGCTTTCTATGAAAACAGAGTTCTCACCACGCCGTATCACTATGCGTATCTCAAAATCGCAGACGGTTGCGACAACCATTGCACGTATTGCGCAATTCCATCAATCAGAGGAAAATACCGCTCGGAAAAGATGTCGGATTTGCTTGCAGAGGCAAAAAAACTCTCCGACGACGGCGTAAAGGAACTTATCCTCGTGGCACAAGACGTTACGAGATACGGCACCGACTGGGACGGAAAGCCGCATATTATCGAACTTGTAGATGAACTTTCAAAGCTCGACTTCGAGTGGATAAGGCTTTTGTATCTCTATCCCGAAATGGTTGACGATACGCTTATAAATTACGTGCTGTCCAACCCCAAAGTGGTGAAGTATATGGATATTCCTCTTCAACACATCGACGACGCCGTGCTTAAACGTATGAACAGGCGCACGGACGAGAAGAGCGTGAGGGAACTTATATCCAAACTCAAAAAGGCAGGGATTGCAATCCGCACGACGTTTATTTGCGGATTCCCGGGCGAGAGTGAGGCGCAGTTTGAAAAACTCAAAGATTTCGTAAAAGAAACGGAGTTCGATTACGCAGGATTCTTTGCGTATTCAAGAGAGGAAGGGACTCCTGCCGACAGAATTGACGGACACCTCGACGAAGAAGTCAAGCAGGCAAGAGCGGACGAACTTTGCGCACTTCAAGCCGAGATTATTCAAAAACGCAACGCTGCAAAAGTCGGCGAGCGCGTACGAATGATATACGACGATATCGATTACGACAAACAGATGTTTGTGGGCAGAGAGGCAACGCAAGCACCCGATATCGACAACGTCGTGTATTTTACGTCCGAAGAGAGAGTGCAGATTGGAAATTTCTATGACGTGCTTATCGAAGGTACGGACGGTATAGATCTTGTAGGAAGGTGTGTGGAATGAAAATTACACTCGCAACTAAAATCACCATAGCAAGAATATTCTTGATTATTCCGACGGTGATAACCTTTATTTTGGCGCAAATGCTCAAGGCAGGCGAAACGGTGTATATCGCACTCGTAGTTCTGTCTGCGGCGTTGTTTGCGATATGCTGCGCAACGGATTTTGTTGACGGACACATCGCGCGCAAGACCAACACGGTGTCTATGCTCGGCAAATTGCTCGATCCGCTTGCAGACAAAGTGGTCATCGTGATTATGCTTTTCTTGCTCGTCTATTTCAAGGACGGACTTGACAGTGCGTTTGCATACAACACGCTCGTGATTGCGATTCTTTCGGGAATTATCCTGTCCAGAGAACTTATGATAGGCGTTTTTCGCTCCATTGCGGCGAGCAGAGGACTTGTGCTTGCGGCGGATATATTCGGCAAAATCAAGACCGTATGCCTCGATATCGGCGTTACGATTATGATGCTTGCAAGACTTCACGTGTCCCTTGCTTGGATTGGCACTATCGTGTTCTATGTCGGCGCGATTTTGGCGGTGTATAGCGGACTCAATTACGTCGTGAAAAACAAGCACGTTCTCAAACAAGACGACGAAGAAAATCAAGAAAAACAAGAAAACGCAGAGGACTCTCAAAAAACGGAATAATGTGTTAGAATGTCGAAAATTGCGTTATGATAAAAGAAATTGTCAAAATTTGCGGACTGGATAGAGAAGAGATTGAAAGCAGACTGAAAAAGTTTGACGGTTTCGGCGTTGAGTTTTCCGTTGAGGAAAATTGTTTGGACGCAACCATAACGATGACGAGCAACGCGCCTCGCCAGACCTTTGAAATGGTCAAGAGCAGGGTGTACAATACGTTTGAAGAGGAAGTGTATTCCGCAGTCGAAGGCTCGCTCGAGGAAATTGCGGCAAGACTTCTAAAAATGAACAATCGCACGCTTGCCGTGGGCGAAAGCCTGACGGGCGGCGAGATATGCTCGCGCCTTACGGCAATCCCCGGTATCAGCGCAAATTTTTACGAGGGCATCGTGTGTTACAACCGTATGTCCAAAGCGGATAGATTGGGTGTTCCCAAATCCGTACTTGCCGATTACGGTGCGGTGTCGAGAGAGACGGCGTACGCAATGGTGAAAGGACTTTGCAAACGTCCCGTGGATATCGCGCTTGCAACAACGGGTCTTGCAGGACCTACGGGCGACGAAGGAAAGCCCGTTGGACTTGTGTATATAGGCGTTGGCGGAGGAGATTTCATCACCGTGTTCGAGAGAAAATTCTCGGGCAGCCGCAACGAGATAAGAAGGGCGACGTCAAACGTTGCGCTGTTCTATCTCATAAGATATCTCAAAGGCGATATTTTGAGATTGTAATTAGGTTATTTGAGTGCGTGTGTCCCGTTTTTGGTGCATACGCTGACGTATAATGATATTGAAAAAAGAAAATACTTAAAGCCTTTTGGGCGATAGGATATAAAGGAGAAAAACAATGGCAGAAAAAATTCAAGACAAATCTACTGACAGAGCGCATAATTTGCAACTTGCTCTTGCCAAGATAGAAAAGGATTTCGGCAAAGGCGCGGTTATGCGTTTGGGTGAAACCGAAATACCGAAAGTCGAGGCAATCTCGACGGGTTGTCTTACGCTTGACGTCGCACTCGGCATCGGCGGTATCCCGAAGGGAAGAATTATCGAAATATACGGACCCGAATCTTCGGGCAAAACGACGGTTGCGCTCCATTGCGTTGCAGAAGTGCAAAAAATCGGCGGCACGGCGGCATACGTTGACGCAGAACACGCTCTCGATCCTGCATATGCAAGCAAGCTCGGAGTAAATCTCGACGATTTGTACATCTCTCAACCCGACAGCGGCGAGCAAGCTCTCGAAATCGTAGAAACGCTCGTAAGAAGTGGCGCAATCGACATCATCGTAGTTGACTCCGTTGCAGCGCTCACTCCGCAAGCGGAACTCGACGGCGATATGGGCGACAGCCACGTCGGTATGCAAGCTCGTCTTATGTCGCAAGCGCTCCGCAAAATCACGGCTGCTACCTCGAAGAGCAAATGCACCATTATCTTCATCAACCAATTGAGAGAGAAGATTGGCGTTATGTACGGCAATC
>DBJV01000105.1:13256-19700 GCA_002297185.1 Christensenella sp. UBA767 | reverse complement strand
GGAAAGGGGAAATTGCATTTAGAGAGATTATGACGACACTATATAAAAACACGGCTCAAATCGAGATTGATTTGAGCCGTGTTGATATGAATTATAGTTTATTTTTCTTCTGTGGTCTTGGATTTTTTCTCGCCCCAATTACGCATTACGAGGAACTTGTTGCCGAGGAAACTCATAACGAGTGCCGTGATGCCGCCGACTGCTTGTCCGGTGAGGTTGTAGATTTGATACAAGAATTCCGTTTGTGCGACGGGTTTTGCGCCCATGCACGCCGTCATAATCGCGCTGCCGAGGAGCGTTTGTACGAAGATGATGGTGACTGCCAAAATCACGTACATGATACCCGAAATGACGATGTTGTTGGTGCAGTTAAAGGTTTTCTTTCTGTTGAGGATGAAAGTCAAAACTTGTCCGACGATTGAACCTATCAAGAAACCGATAAAGTCCGACGTGGTGGGGTAGCCGAATACGTCGTCAAGCACGCCGAGTCTGAAACCGTAGAATCTTTGGTTGAGTACGCTGTCTGCAGGTGCGAGTTTCAAAAGAGCAGGCAAAACGAGCGTTATGATGAGCTGTGAGCCGCCGCAGATAAAACTGAACAGCGTGAACACGATCATTTGGCGCAAGTTTTCGTTGGCTTTGATTTTGTCAACGAGGTTTTGTAAGCCTTTGGGTAATTTGATTTTCTTTTTGGGTTTTGCATCGGTTTGAGAATCGTCTGCAGTCTCTTGAGTGGTGTCATCTGCGTTTTGGGCATCCGTGCTTTCGACTTCTGCGGTTTGCGCATCTTCGACTTGCTCCGTCGTCTCGGTGTCGCCTACTTCCGTATTTTCGACGGGGGTTGCCTCTTCGACGGGTTCTACAACGTTCTCGTTTTTGATTTCGTCCATAATCTCTTCCTTATCCTAATTAGGATTTTTTATTTTATAACAAAACGTATTATATAATAAATATATAGCGTTTGTCAACGAGTGGATTTTTTGAGTACGCTCACGTGGAAATCGGCGGTGAGCGTCATTTTTTCGAGGGAGCGTAAACGCTCGATGTTTTCCTTGGGCGCGCGATAGACGTAGGGCGTCATCGTAAGCAAATCGGATATGCCTTTGCCCTCGAGGTAGAATGTGAAAGTCAATTCTTTTTCGGCGATGCTTTCAAAATCGCTTGCAGGCAGGACGGTTGCCACATCTCGCACGTCTTTGTACAGCGCACGCCTGAGTTCTATAAGGTGATTTTCGCAAGGGTATGCCATTATCAAGACGCCGTTGTCTTTGAGAACTCGTGCATATTCCTTTGCGGCATACGGGGAGAACACGCATACAAGCACGTCCGCGCACTTATCGGGCAGGGGCAAATCATATACGCTTGCCACGGCGCACATTGCGCGCTTGTTGCGCTTTGCTGCGATTTTCACGGCGTGCTTGGATATATCCACGCCGAAATATACGTCGTTTTCGTCGTTACGGTTTTGAATAATGCGCGACATATAAAAGCCCGTTCCCGTGCCTGCATCGACGAGCGTTATGGGCGACTTTATTTCGCATACGATTTGCGAGATGCAATCGGCAAGCGGCATATAATATCCGCAATCCAAAAAATCGCGACGGGCGCAAATCATTTCCTTGTTGTCGCCGGGGTCTTTGGAGTTGCGCTTGTCGGGGGTGAGGAGATAATAGTAGCCCTCTTTTGCCTTGTCGAAAACGTGTCCGTTTGGGCATATCGAACACGACTCTTTTTCGTCCAAAGGACTTTGGCATACGGGGCATAAAAACTTTGTCATAATCCTATTATATCAAAAATATTTGCACGTGCAAGTCTATTGCGAAGAGAGGTGGCGTGTGCTATAATAAAATTATGTTAGAACTCTTGGCACCTGCCGGCGATATGTCTGCGCTTGACACCGCAATCAAATGCGGAGCGGACGCGGTATATCTCGGACTTGACAGTTTCAACGCACGTATGCGTGCGCAAAATTTCAACGCCGACAACATCGGCGAGGTTGTCGCGCGCGCTCATTTTTACGGAGTGAAAGTGTACGTGACGATAAACACTATTTTGCAAAATAACGAGTTTAACGACCTTATTTCGCTTGTTAAAACTGCCGTTTGTGCAAAAGTGGACGCTTTTTTGGTGCAAGACCTCGGCGTGGCGAAAGTTCTGAAAGACACGTTTGAGGGCATTGTTTTGCACGCAAGCACGCAGATGGGCGTGCATAATTTGTACGGCGCGAAAGTTGCCGAAAGTATGGGTATAAAGCGCGTGGTTTTGTCGAGAGAGGCGAAACTCGAAGATATAAAACAAATACGCGATAACACGTCTTTGGAGATTGAATATTTCGTGCAAGGCGCGCTTTGCATAGCGTTTTCAGGCAATTGCTATCTGTCGTCCGTAGAACAGGGCGCGAGCGGAAACAGGGGGCTTTGCAAGCAACTTTGCAGACTTCCGTATATCGCAAAATCGGGCGGTAAAATCGACAAGGGGTATATGCTCAGCGCAAGGGATTTGTGTCTTGCAAAGAGTATAAAAGAACTTGCCGAGACAGGCGTTTGTTCCTTCAAAATCGAGGGCAGATTGCGCCGTGACGGGTACGTTGCCGAGGCGGTGCAGACGTATAGGAGAATACTCGACGATGTGGAAAACGGGCGCAAAATCGACTTTGACGAGAAAGACGAAAACAGGTTGAAAATTGCGTTTTCAAGGGGTGATTTTCTTGAAAGAGCGTATCTCGACGACGGCACTCCGAAAGTGGTGGTGAAGAGATTTAATAACCACACGGGTATAAAAATCGGTGTGGTTAGGGACGTAAAACCGTTCAAGAACGATTTGTTCGAAGTGACGATTTTCAGTAGCCGCAAGCTGTGTAAAGGCGACGGGATAAAGTTCTTCGACAAAGATAAGGAAAGCGCAAGTCTCGGCATTGGCGAGGCGAGGGAAAAGGGCAAAAACCTATATTCTGTCGTGACTACCGCCAAGGTCAAGGTCGGGTGGACGGTCAATCTCATATCCGATGCAGGACGAGAAAAAGAACTTGCCGAAATTGCGAGATGTGTGCCTATTAGCCTCGAAGTCAAGGCACTTGTGGGAAAACCGCTTGAAATATCCGCATATTACAAGAATGGGGAAAAGAGCGTAAGCGTCAGGTGTGAAAGCGAGGACGTTTTGCAAGCCGCTACCAACGTGCCGACGGATGCAAACGAGATTGCAAAGCAATGCTCCAAAGTTGCGGACAGCGGTTTTGGTATAGAGGGCGTAAAAGTGGATACGGACGGTGTGTTTATCGCAAAATCCGTGCTTAACGCGCTCCGCAGAGACCTTTTTGATAAAATCAAAGGTGAAATTATCCGCATAAACTCGCCGTGTGAAGTCGCTATGAATCAAGACGGAATGAACGCCGCGCTCGAGAGGTTGCAAAGCGCAAAACACTTGCAAGGGGCGAGCCTCAAAGTGCTTTTGGGAGACGATTTGGCAAAGAGCGCAATGCTCAAAAAGGAGGATAAAATCGAGCTGCGCCCGTCCGTTTGGAAGGCGGAAACGATAGCGCGAGATATAGAACTTTTCGGAATAGAGCAAAAGGACGTGATTTTGGATTTGCCAATCGTCGCAAACGGCAGAGATTTGCAAATTATAGAGGACGTGCTTGATAAACTTCCGCAAATCAAGACGCTCGTCAGCGAGAATATATACGGACTGTATTTTGCAAACAAAGGATATACCGTAATTGCAGGACAAGGGCATAATATCGCAAATGCGCTTGCCGTGGACGAGGTGAAGAGTTTGGGTGCGACCGGATACGTGCCGTCTTTGGAATATTCCGACTTCGAGGCAAACGAGGGCGGTATTGCAAGATATGATGCGGACAAGAATATCCCGCTTATGACGTTTGCGCATTGTCCGTACAAGACGATGTTCGGCAACGATTGCACAAAATGCTCCTACAAGGGAGATATGACATTGCAAAGAGAAAAGCACGCCTACAAAGTGCGCCGTACCACGCTCTCGCAATGCTACTTTGCCCTGTACCCTGAAAATTAGACCAAACCCCGATTTTATGCTTGTCAAAAGGCGGCGGTTGTGCTAATATAATTTCAAGCGAAAGCGAATTTATTTTGTAAGGAGATAAGAATATGCCCAGAGTTATCAGCGATGAATGCATCCAATGCGGCGCATGCGCAGATACTTGCCCGGTTGGTGCAATTGCAGAAGGCGACAGCAAATACGTTGTTGATCCCGATCAATGCATCGATTGCGGAGCATGTGAGGACGGTTGCCCCGTCGGCGCAATTACCGAAGAGTAATAAGACAAAAACAAAAAAGTCGCACACTCGAAAGGGGCGTGCGATTTTTTTTGTTTTTGTAGTGATATTGCGCCGTTGGCGCAGTGATATTTGCGCAAAGCGCAAGTGATATTTTTTGCTAATGCAAAAAGTGATATTCGCACGGTGTGCGAGTTGCGGAATATTTTATATGCGGCTTGCGCCTAGATTGCCACGTCGCAACATTAGTTGCTCCTCGCAATGACAGTGGGTGGGACACCCACACCCGATTTGCAGTTGTTATTGTAATATTGTGTTAAAGTCGAGAGGAAGATTTTTGTTTTTTGTGCAAATTTATTAATTAATAATTGCGGAAGGCAAAGCCTTGTCTTTTTTTTGTTTAATCGTGTTCTTTACCGATGAGGTAATCGATACTTACGTCAAAAAATTCGGCGATGCGCCAACAATCAAGCACGTTGGGAACGATTATGCCAGCCTCCCAACGAGAAATATTGGCTTGCGTCGTGCCTACAAGTTGGGCAAGTTGCCCTTGCGAAAGGTCTTTTTCCAACCTCAATTCTTTTATTCTGTTGCTCTTAAAGTCCAAAGTAGTCATACCACAATGATACAAATTTGCATATTTTTGTATTGACATATACAAATATGTATGAGATTATTATTGTAAATTATGCACAATAGGGGGTATTTTATGAGCAAAAAGTTGCGTTGTCCGCATTGCAAAGCGATTATTGAGACCTGCGAAAGCAAAAAAATCTTGCATTGCGACGGTTGCGGCAAAAATTACAAAAATCCGTATTACAAAGAAATCGAAAGCGTTGAAAACGGCGGCGAAGAGCAAAAGGCGGTTGTTCTGCCTACAAATGTAGATGCCGATAAAACTGAAAACGATAATACAAACGCAGGTGCTGTTCAAAGTGAAACGATAGTGCCAAGTGCGCCTGCAGAAGAAAAAACAGACGATATCGACGAAGAAAAACTGGCAAAAGTCAAGAAAAAACTTGCAAAATCATCCATTGCGATGTTGGTGCTATCAAGTATCTTTATGTTGTATGTTATTGCAGTGCTCGCAATGAATTTTTATTTTTCAGGTTTAATAGCGGATGTGTTTAAGAATGTATCGGAGTGTATCTTTTTGATTTTTGTTTTGACGATTTGCATTATTGCCAGCGCTGTATTATGTAAAAATCGCAAAATAATAGACCAAAAGAATGCGACGTGTTTAATCGTCATACTGGTTTTGAGTTGTTTAATCGAAATTGTAGAAATAGTGCTGAATTTTATAAGCATAATAACAAACCCTAATATGCCACATACAAATCTCGTTAATTTCGGCACGATTTTATTGGTAACGTCGCCGATTATTGCATTGATTGTTTTAAGTGCGGTGAATTTGAAGAATATCAAGCCGTTTATTCCAAAATACGTTGTGCCGGCGCATCTTGACGGACATAGTGAGTTTAACGCCGGGCTTTTGAGCTTGATTTGGCTCAATTTCGTCAACAACCTCATAATTGGATTTACGCTTGGACTTTGCACGCCGTGGGCGGTGAGAAGAGAATATACTTGGCTGTACGAACACCAAGTGATAGACGATAGAAAACTCGTTTTTGACGGAAATGCGGCAAGTTTGTTCGGGCAATGGGTGAAGTGGATGTCGCTTTCTTTCATAACGTTTGGCATATACGGACTTTTTGTGCCTATAAAGAAAATGCAATGGATAACAAAGCACACGCATATCAAAGACGTTGCCATAGACAAGGAAGAAAACAAGAGCGAGTTTGACGGCAAATTCTGGTCTTACTGGGGAATGAGGTTGGTCAACGGACTTATTATCGTCTTTTCTCTCGGAATTTGCGCACCGTGGGCAATCGTAAGAGAACAGCGTTGGCTTGCAGAACATCAAATTTTTGACGGGCAACGCCTTGTGTTTGACGGCAGCGCAATGGGATTGTTTGGACAATGGATAAAATGGATGTTGCTTAGTATAATCACGCTTGGCATTTATGCGTGGTGGATACCGATTAAAAAGCAAAAGTGGATAACGGAGCATACGCATTTTTGCACTTGCGCCGAATGCTGAGCAAAAATCGTCGCTGTGGCTAGGGCAACACGCACTTATGCGCATTGCCCTAGCCACGCTAGATTTATTGCTCTACTAACCGCGCAACCGATA
>DBJV01000105.1:7517-13219 GCA_002297185.1 Christensenella sp. UBA767 | reverse complement strand
ATCGCTTGCTTGGTGGGTGCGGCTAACGCCTAGATTGCCACGTTACTACGTTCCTCGCAATGACAGAGGGTGGGACACCCGCACCCGATTTTATTTTTCATTATGTCATTCCAAGCGATAGCATGGGAATTTAGCGTGGCGAATATGGAATATTCCATTAGCGAAATTAAATTTCGCCTAACGACGCTCTTAGACAGGCGGAGCCGAATTATATAACCCCACGAAGAGATGTTGTGAGCATCCATTGTTCGCCTGAGCAACCGCCGAGCCGCCTCAAGGTTGCGAAACCTTACGCACAAAAGCAATGCTTTGATTGCTTTTGCGCAGGACGTTTGCGCCTAAATATGTGTCAAGTTATCTCTACGAGATAAGTGACACGTGTTTAGCATTCGGCGCAAAACTCATAAATCATCTGCGTCCTGCACGGGTTTTTCGCCGTCGGGGACGTCGGGGTAGCCCTCTCTTTCGGGAACGCCTGTCCAACTGCCGTTGGGATCGAAATGCGAGCGCATGTTTTCGTGTTTTGTAAGGTTGCTGTGAGAGAGCGGCGGTTGATACTTTCTTTTTCTTCTGATTTTCATAATTTATTTCCTCGTACACGTAGCGTGCGCAAATCTTAAAGATTTATTAATTTCATAAATATTTGATAAATGGGGTGGAAAAATAGACAATTATATGATAAAATACATTTTGCAATATAAAGCAAAGGTGAATTTATGAAAAACGGTGGAATTGACAAAAGAGTCATAAAAACAAAGAACGCCATTTTTGATGCGTTCAAGCAACTTGTGCAAGAGAAAGATATGTCGGATATCACCATAAGCGAACTCACGCAAAAGGCGAATATCACGAGAAGTACGTTTTATATGTATTATGACACCGTGGGCGACGTTCGCACGGACATCGAAAACGGGATTATCGCGCGTATCGACAAGATTATGGGCGAGGCGGATATGGTTGAAGTTATGCAATCTCCGTACACGCTTTTAAGCACTCTCGCAGACGAAATCGCAAAACAAGACCAAAACAACAGATATATCCTTTCATCCAGCACGTCGGGACAACTCCTCGACAAGATCAACGAGCGTATCGTTGCTGCGTACATGCATCGTCTTGCCGAGACCACGAACAAGGATCTCGACATGGGCAAGGTGAGATACGTCATTGCTTTTGCAGCGGCAGGTATCACGGAATGTTTCAAGATTTGGTTCAATCACAAGAGCACAATCACCCTCGAAGAGCTTTGCAAAAACATCTCGGACGCGGTGAGCAAGGGCGTCGATTGGATTTCCGTGACGAAAACGCAAGACTAATTTTGCGCAATAACACGACCGCTACAAAAGAGAATGGCTTTTATAGTCATTCTCTTGTTGTCTTTTAAGTCTTTTTTAAGGACAAAAAGATAATATATACAATCGTATAAAAGATAAAATATCGCAATATTGAGGTGGATTATGCTCCAACTTAAAGACATTGTAAAAGATTATCCCACCGCCACCACAACGGTGCATGCACTCCGCAAAGTGTCGCTCAACTTCAGAGAGAGTGAGTTCGTTGCCATTTTAGGCCCGTCCGGATGCGGAAAAACCACAATGCTCAACATTATAGGCGGTCTTGACAGATACACCAGCGGTGACCTCGTTATCGGTGGCGTTTCCACGCGCGATTTCGACGACGAGCATTGGGATGCGTACAGAAACGCAACTATCGGTTTCGTTTTCCAAAGTTACAATCTTATACCGCACCTTACCGTGCTTGAAAACGTCGAGCTTGCTTTGAGCCTTGTAGGCGAGGGCAAAAAGACGCGTAGGGCAAAGGCGGTCGCCGCATTGCATAAAGTCAATATGCACGAGGAAATCCACAAGCGCCCAAACCAATTGAGCGGCGGACAAATGCAGCGCGTCGCTATCGCAAGGGCCATCGTCAACGACCCAAAGATTATTCTTGCGGACGAACCGACGGGTGCTTTGGACAGCGAACTCAGCGTGCAGGTTATGGATATTTTGCAAGAAATATCCAAGACTCGCCTCGTCATTATGGTTACGCACAATGCGGAACTTGCCTATCAATACGCAACTCGTATCTGCCGCTTTAAAGACGGTCAACTCATTGAGGACACCAATCCTTATAACCCCGAAGAAGAGGCGGCGGAAGAACAAGTAGAAGGCAATCAAGACGTTGCCGCCGTCGATGAAATCATCGATCCGACAATTGCGCAAAGCACCACAATCGACACTTCATCTCTTCAAAACGACGAGATAAACGCCGAAAACGTGCAGCAAGAGGAGGAGGATAACTCCAAAAAGTTGTCTAACCGCAAGCGCAAACTTGCAATGAAAAAGGTGGGTGGCGCAGCCAACGCGCTCTTTGATAAATTGGGCATAAACAGTTTGTCAAAGAAGAAAAAGCGCAAAGACAAGTCCTTCAAACCTACGTCTATGAGCGCAGGTATGGCGTTCGGTCTTTCGTGGAGAAACCTCGTTTCCAAAAAACGCCGCACGTTCTTTACGATGTTTGCAGGAAGTATCGGTATTATAGGTCTCGGTCTCGTGCTTTCCATATCCAACGGCTTTAACGTGTATGTGGAAAAGATGGAAAAGGAGATGTTCTCCAGCGTGCCTTTGGGAATTTATCAATACGACGTGCAGAACTCTGCGATTATGGATATGATGATGAATTTCCAAAATCAAGACAATTCCAAGGACTTTCCCGATAGCGATAAAATCGGCGTAAGCACAGACAGCGGCGGAAGTATCGACAGTTATATTTCCTCTTTCACAAAACCCTTCCTTGAAGGCATCACCAAAAACGAGATTACGGAAGAGTTTACTCAATATATGAAGAATATGCCCAAAGACAACTATAAGTCTATAAGCATAAATTACGGATTGAGATACAACCTTATTCGCAAGTCGTACGACAAAAACGGCAATATCACTTATACCGACGTATCGCAATCGCCCGAGCCTATAACCGCGCTTGCAATCGCAACGACTGTGCTTGGCGAAAACGGTTTACAATCCAAGTATTGGCAAGAACTTGCGAGCGATAAGGATACCATGCTCGAATCTTACGACCTTATTGGTGAGAACAGCCGCTATCCGCAAAACAAGAACGAGATTTTGCTTTGCATCGGCAAGGATAACAAGATATCGCAAGATTTGCTTGACGAGTTCGGTATCGAACTATACGAAAAGAACGACGACGGTTCTATCAAATTGGTGGACGGAAAGCCCGTTTCCCTCGGCACTTCCGATATCTCCTATGAGTATTTCATCGGTCAATCCGTCAAAATGATTCTCAACGACGATTACTATGTCAAGACTGGCGAAAACACGTACGATCCGATGGGATTTAATAGAAATCCGTCCTTGCTCTATTGGTCGGAAACGGATCAATCCAGACTTCAATCGCTATATGACAGTGCAGAAAACGAACTCAAAATCGTCGGCGTAATCAGACAGAAGAAGGGCGGTTATTCATTCGTAAATTCCGCACTTTGCTACACCCCCGAATTTGCGGAATGGGCAATGGATCAAGCGTACAACAGCGAAGTGGCGCGCATCCAACGCACGCTTACGCCGCAAGGCGCAACCATTTTCGGCACGTACGACGAGATAAACAATTCGGGCTTTACCGACGATAGTTTCAGCAGCGAACTCCTTGATATCGTAAGTCAAAAGGTTCTAACGCTCGACTATTTCGCAAAGGCGGTCGGCGCAGATAGGGCGGCAAGCTTTATTACCGTGTTCCCCGAGACGTTTGAGCAAAAAGACGCGGCAGTCAAGTATATCGAGGCGTGGGACAAGACCGAAATCGGCTACTTTGACGTGTCGGCGATGTTCCTCTACAACATAACCATTATGATTGACCTCGTGTCTGCAATGCTCATCGCCGTGGCGTCCATTTCGCTTGTGGTATCTACCGTCATGATCGGCGTTATCACGTCAAACTCCGTCATCGAGCGTATCCGAGAAATAGGTATCCTGCGCGCAATCGGCGCACGCAAGCGCGACATCCGCAACGTCTTTATTGCCGAAACCGCAATCATAGGTTTCAGCAGCGGCGTCATCGGAATAGTCGTCACCTATATCCTCTGTCCGCTTATATCTCTCATCATCAAAGCCGCCACCGGCATCGGCTCGCTCCTGCATTTCCACCCCTTGCACGCTCTCGCCCTCGTCGGCATCAGCTTGCTCTTGACGGTGATTTCAGGTATTATTCCGGCGATAAATGCCTCTCGCAAGAATGTCGTTGACGCTCTCCGAGTAGAGTAAAATCGCACTATTTAGCGAATAACTGCGTTACCGCCGTCCGCTCCAAAATCACGTACGCTTGTGTACGTTGGGTTTTGTATCGGACAGCGGTGCCTTGTTCTTCATCTAAATAGAGCGATTTTAAAACAGCGTTAAATCGCGCCTAACTGCGCCTAATATGGAATATTCCATAACTTGCGCCTGCGGCGCAAATATCACTCTCGCTACGCGAGAATATCACTTGTGCGTAGCACAAATATCACTGCACCGTAGGTGCAATATCACTAAAAACAAAACCGTGAGGTGTAAATATGAGAAAAGATTTTGGAGCAAAAACTTGGCTTTATCCTATGCCTGTTTTGATGATTGCAAGCTATGATGAAAACGGCACACCGGACGTTATGAATGCGGCGTGGGGCGGAATTGCCGATGAAAACGAAATCGGTATTTGCCTCTCTCCTTCGCATAAGACCGTGAAGAACATTCTCAAATCCAAGGCGTTCACCGTGTCGGTGGCAACGGCGGATTACGTTGCGGAATGCGATTATCTCGGCATAGTGTCGGCAAACGACAATCCCGACAAATTCAAAAACAGCGGACTTACCGTGACGGACAGCAAGCGCGTCAATGCGCCTATCGTTAACGAACTTCCGTTTGCGCTCGAGTGCGAACTTATAAGTTACGACGGCGAAATTATGCGCGGAAGAATCGTCAACGTAAGCGTGGACGAAAGTGTTTTGACAAACGGAAAAGTGGATCCGTCCAAACTCAAAGCGATTTCTTACGACGCCGTGAACAATGCGTATCTCGTGGTCGGAGAGAAGGTTGGAAATGCGTTCAAAGACGGATTGAAACTCAGATAAATTGCTCTTTTGCAATAAAATCATAACCACGCGTAAAACGCGAGGTATGCACCAGCCCTTCAAGGGCATGTTACCCGCTAGACGTCTCAAGACGTATTGAATCGTTCGCCAACCGCTTGGTTTTCACAGGCAGCCACTCAAGTGGCTGTCTTTTCTCTTAAACCTTTTCACCCGTAAATGGGTCTATGTATTCCTTTATGCTTATTTGGTCGCTCATTATATCTTCTTGCAATTGGTTTCGGACGTACTCGGCAATCTTTGCCTCGTTACGTCCAACCGTATCCACATAATACCCTCTACACCAGAAGTGCCTGTTGCCGTATTTGTATTTTAGATTTGCGTGCCTGTCAAATATCATCAGCGAACTCTTGCCCTTAAGATACCCCATAAATTGCGCAACGCTTATATTCGGTGGTATTTTTACTAACAGGTGTATATGGTCTGGGCAAGCGTTCGCTTCCAAAATCTCAACCTTTTTCACCTCACACAATTTGCGTATTATTTTCCCTATATCCGCTTTTATCTTGCTGTATATTGCTTGTCTGCGGTATTTAGGGGCGAACACTATATGATATTTGCAATT
>DBJV01000105.1:0-7426 GCA_002297185.1 Christensenella sp. UBA767 | reverse complement strand
ATTGCGGTTGGCGAACCTGCTTTAGTTTAACATAGGAGGATTCTTTTATCTAAAGATTTTTGTATCCCACCACTTCAAGTGGTGGTTTATTGTCGCTAAAGGCTACAATAAAAAGGCGACTTGCTTTTGCAAATCGCCTTTTGTATCGGTTGATAATTCAATCAGTCAAGATCTTTCCAAAGGTCTTTGATGACCTTGTCGTTGTACTTGATCGTGTCTTTGAGGCTGTTGATTTCGCCGTTGACCAAGCTGTTGTATTTGTCGGTTGCCTTGGCGTCTTTCAAAGTCTCTTCAATCGTTTCTTTGAGCGTCTTTACGTCGTCTGCGGATTTTGCAAACGTGATGACGTAATCGTAAGGCAACGTCATATTGGTTTCGTTTTTGCTGTCGAAGTTCTTGTCGCCGCCCTTGATGTTGGTGTTATCCCAAACGGTGTAGGAGTTGAGGAGTACGAACACACCTGCGTATGCGCTGCTCGTGCTGCCGACGGTGTATTGACCGTCTTTCTCCGTCACAAGGCTGTCTGCGATGACGTATGCTTTCTTGTCGCCTGCAAAGCTTGACGTGAAATCGTTGACTTCTTCCGTGCAATATGCGCCTGTGCCTTTCTTGATGAGGCTTTGTGCGTAATCCGTGAAGTCTGCGATGTAGGAATTATCTTGTCCTTCGGGAGCCACGATGTAGCCGAGACCGTTGTTGTTGGAGTCGGAGGATACCGCACCGCTGTCGTCGCCGACGAGGTATGCCCACGTCGTTGCTACTTCGCGGAGCCAGTAAATGCGTTGCTCGTGCGTAAGTTCGGTTGCAGCGTTGACCTTGTCAAACGTGTTGTAGATTTGGTGAATGATACCGTTCTTGGTTTCGCCGTCCTCAACGTAGTCGAATGCAGGAACGGATTTGAGCAAGTACGCCATGGTCGGATGTTGCGTTGCTTTGAATACGATTTGGTATTCACCGTTTTCATCCTTTTCGAAATCTACGATTTGGTTGTAATCGTTGGCATACGTGCCTTCGCTTACTTCGTATTCGTAAGAATTGTCGTATTGTTTTGTCGTATCCTTACCGATAACGTCGTTGTAGGGGTTGAGTGCGTCGGTCATCGGATCGCGAACTTCGATTTCGTTGCCGTCTTTATCTTCAAGCACCGCGTCGGATTTGTAGTTGGGGTTGGAGACCTTAACTTTCATATCCGCAATGAGTTGGTTGCGTCTGATAAGAACTGCTTGACCGCTCGTCGTGTTCTCTTTTGCAAAGTCCGTAAGTTTGGTCATGCTGTCGTCGTCAAGCTTGAGCAAGATGTTGATGACAAAGCCGTAATCCTTTGTGGGATGATAGTACGTATTGGAGAGAGAGCCTGTGAGTGCGGATTTGTAACCGGACTCGTTGTCTTTGTAGGTCTCCGTGTTCTTTGCAACAGCATCCTCGTATTGTTTCTTAATCTCTTCTTCGGAAACAGTCGTATCATCCTTGATCATGCGTTTGAGTCTAGTGATAAGCACGGATTGCATTTGGCTGTTGAGATAATACTCATAGCACTCTTCGATTGTGTCTTTGTAGAGGTTTGCCTTGAGTTGTTTGGTCATGTCGGCAAGACCTTCGGTGATGTACTCTTTGAGTGCCGCTTGGAGAGTGGTCGTTTCTTTGTCATAGACGACGTTCTTTGCAAAGTCTGCCTCGACAAAGCTCTTGTTGAACACGCTCTCTGCATCGTCTGCATCGAACAAACCTTTTTGGTAATCTTCGGTGAAGAATTTCGCAGCGATTTCAACCGTATCGTCCTCGGGATCGTAATCGTCCTCTTCCTCTACCGTCGGCCTCTCGGTGCGCGCGTCGGTGTGTTTCACCCATTTTGCGTACAATGTGATGCTTTCGGTCACTGCCGTGTCGAAATCAAATTCGTCGCCGACGTAGCCGTCCTCATTGCAGTCTTTGTCAAGATGCCAGCCGTAGAAGGTGTAACCCGTCTTTGTCGGCTCGTCCGGCTCGGTTGCCTTGGTGCCTTTTGCAATTCTTTGTTTGTCGATTGCAGTCGCGCCGTTGGTCTCGAATCTCACGAACACTTCGTTTTCCTTGGTCACTTCAACCGTTTCGTCGGTCTTGGTGTCGGTGTTAGTTCCGCCTGCGTTTGCGTTATCCTCGGTGATAAGATCCTCGACGATGGACACGAGCGTTGAAAGCATGCTTTCGTTGGAATCGGCCACAGCCTTGTTTCTCTCGCTCTTGGTGAGCAACTCTTCCGCTTTGGTCGGGACGTTCACGCCTTTGAGTTCCGCAACTTTGTAGAGTGCGAAAAGATTGAGCAACTTTTGTTGCGCAAGAGATTTTACAAGCGTGTTTGCCGCCTCTTCGTACGTCATACCGTAGTAATTGACGTATGCGGGAGCGTAGTTGTTAAACACAGTTTCCAACTCATACTTGTAAACGTATTCGGTTCTGTCACCGTACGTTACTGTCGCGACAACTTGTTTCGCGTCGCGGGTGTCGTTCTTTTTGATGATTTCGTCACAGCCCACGAGCATAGAAACGCTGAGTGCGAGCAAAAGTACGATGGCTGTTGCGAGTATCAATTTCTTTTTCATATCAAAACTCCATATAATGAGCATTATATCAATAGTATAACTATTATACACATTACGCGCGAGGCACGCAAGCGTTTTTTATTGCTAAAATCAATTATTAAAAGAATAATTTATATCTATATTATCCCCTGCGATTGTCAAAATCAATCATTCCGTTGCCGTTTTTCGTCGCAGTTTCGTTTTCGACAATTTTACGCGTTTTGCTCATTCAAAAGCGTTAGAATTGCGGTTTTTCGCGCTTTTCCGCTTTGGAAAACATCTTTGCAATCTTCATTTTCAGTTAAGCAACCGGTGATTAAAATGACGTTAAATTTTAAATAGAATTTTGGAAATTCTTGCGGAATTTTTCGGAATTTTGAGCGCAAAAGTGCGAAATTCCTCCGCATTTCAAACTTGAAAAAATTTATTTTTCCAATCCGCTTGACATTTTTTATGATTTATCATATCATAAGCAAGCATTGAATATCGCGGGGTAGAGCAGCTGGTAGCTCGTCGGGCTCATAACCCGGAGGTCGTTGGTTCAAATCCTTCCCCCGCAACCACAGCGAAAGCGGAATGCGACGTCGGCGTCAAGGCGTCAGCGTCAAATGCAAGTCCGCCCTTGCAAAATTTGTTGTCGCGGAGCGCAATGCGCTCCCCTCAGCAACACCCCAAACGATATGGCGGCGTAGCTTAGTTGGTTATAGCGGCCGGTTCATACCCGGCAGGTCATTGGTTCGAATCCGATCGCCGCTACCATAGTGGAGCAATCCACACGGAAGTTTAGCTCAGTTGGTTAGAGCACTTGCCTTACAAGCAAGGGGTCACAGGTTCGAGTCCTGTAACTTCCACCAAATAAAACAAAAACGGCCCTATGGTCAAGTGGTCTAAGACATCGCCCTTTCACGGCGGTAACCCGAGTTCGAACCTCGGTAGGGTCACCACGAATAACCTAACTTGAATTTGCAAGTTAGGTTATTATTTTTTTATCGTTTTCAGAGTATTTTGCGCTATTCTACTCTTATCTCAACCATTATCTTGCGTTTCGTGGACGAACGGGACGATATAACCTTTTTCGGTTTGCAATATTTTACGGATAATAAAAATCCCCGATCTTCGTCGGGGACGGTGCTTATCGGGGATTTGAATATTATTTGTATTTTGTCATCATATAATATTACTTCTTTTACCAAATATTCTATGAGCATACGCGGTTCCATTTCTAGCGCATCCGAATAAAACTCTTTTATCTGCGCTCTTGTCAGCGGCACCGCTTGCCTACTTTGTTCTATCAGTATTTCTCTCTCAAGTTTTTCCTGTTGTTCTTCGAGGTCTTGCAATCGCTTTGCGGTCGTTTTCGACACAATTCCGTTCTGTATTGCGTTGGCGATATTTTCAAGTTGTTTGTCTATCTTCGTTTTCTCTTTGACAAGTGCGTTCACTGCCGAATTGTTTTTTATGTTCTCATCCTGCTCTTCAAGTAATTTCTTCGTTATAAACTCTATTGCGCCCGGGCGATTCAATTCATCGACGATTGCATTTACGACGATCTCTTCGAGATACTCTTTGCGCACTTGGCTTTTCGTGCATCCGTTGTGATACTTCTTTTTGCCGCCGCATTTATAGTATCTGTTAGTTTCGCCGTTCGATGCCGTTCCCGTTTCCGAATACATCGGCATTCCGCAATATCCGCATTTCGCTTTGAATTTCAACAAATATGTCGCTTCGAAACTGCGTTTGCCGTATCTGTTCTTTTCAAGCCTTGCGCCGACCTTTTGGAATAACTCAACGGGTATGATTTGCGGATATATATTATCCACGACTTCATCTCTGCATTTATATGAGCCTGTATATTTTTCATTGCGCAGCACATGGTATAAAAGATTTCTCGGAAACGGCTTGCCCTTGTACAATAATCCCTTCTTGTGCAACGTATCTATAATCTCCAATACGAATGCGCCTTTCGAGTATTCCTGAAACGCATATCGTACAATCTCCGCTGCGCTCTCGTCTATAACGACTTTGCGACCTTCGACCTTATATCCGTACGGCACGCCACCGCCTTGATACAAGCCTTTAAGTCTTGTCTCTCGCATACCGCGCTTTACTTTCTGCGCCAACTCTTCCGAGAAGTATTGGTTGAAGCCTTCGAGTATGGTTTCCATCATATGCCCTTCGGGTGTATCCGTAATGCGTTCCATTGCCGATAATAGCGAAACTCCGTTGTCTTGCAACGTCTTTTTGTTGATAACGGACTCGACTTTGTTGCGTGCGAATCGGTCCAATTTGTAAACGATTACAAACTGAAATTGCTTTTTGCTGCTGTCTTTGAGCATTTGCTGAAATTCCGCACGATTGTCGTTCGTACCCGACATCGCTCTGTCTATGTACGTTTCAACGATGAGAATGCCAAGACTTGCGGCGTATTCCTGACACACTCTCAACTGTCCTTCGATGGACTGTTCCGTTTGATTCTCACAAGAGTATCTTGCATATATTGCTGCTGTTTTCATTTTGTTTTTCTTTCTCCTTTTTTACGATTGATTTGTCTTTCGACGGGAGAGAGAAAAACGGAAACGATATTGTCTATATCATAGTGGTTTATAGGTTTGTCAAGGGGTGCGGAAGGCACTACATTTTACCCTTGACAAACCGCAGTTTTCGTTTACGCTCCCGATGCGAAAGACGATAAAATTTTTTTTGTTTTCATAGTATTTTTATTGATGTTGCGCCGGTCATTAGTGCGGCTTAATTTGAACATAATTTTGCACAACGCAAAGTTAATAAAACTATTTTGCATATATCAACTCTTTGTTTTGCAATTTTGCTCATTCACGGATTGTTCTTCCGATTGCTGACGGTGCTTATCCAAAATCCGCATAAGCAATGAAACGTAGAACGCATTTTGTTCGCTCTCGCTCAGCGCATCGAGATTTGGTTCACCGACGGTTGTTACTTTGAGTTGGACTTGTTTTCTCTTCAATGGCATTACCTCCTTTTTATATTTTTTGCAAGAGTTGAGAAAAGGAAGTAAAGACGATGATTTGACTTTCACGGACTTGGTTGCAACATATGAGAAAATGGAAGAAGCGTTGGCGATTCTTTACGAAACGCCAAAAGTTATGCATCAAATGGCACATTATCAGTTGGAAAAAATATACTCTTATTTGGATGAAAGAAACGACAACATAGATCCTGCATCAAACGAATATTGGGGATTACAGCAGGCGTATGAGTTTTCTCAAGGGTTTGCTAAAAACTGGGTAACGATTGACGTAAGAACCATGCAATATGATGAAATCAAGTTGTTGGTGGCAGTTGCGTGTTATTTAGAAAAAGAAAAACAGGACAAAGCAAAGGAGCAGTAAGACTATGGCAAATTTTATTTCGGAAGATGATATTGAAAGAGCCGTTTTAGACAAATTGTCAAAGGTCGAATTCGGTTACGATATCCTAAAATGTGATCCCGATCCGAATAAACGAGAGAATTTGAACGACGGCACCGAGCGCTCTTCTAAAAAAGAGTGCGTTTTGCCATGCGTTTTGAAGAGTTCTCTGCTCAGGTTGAATCCGCAAATTCCGGAAGAAGTCATCAACGACGTAATGAAATCTCTGGTAAGAGACTATACTGGCACGGATATCGTTGCGACAAATTATGATTTGTACAATAAAATCAGAAATCAAATACAAGTCAAAGTCAACAGAAACGGTAAAGAAGATTTTGATTTTGTAAAACTCATCGATTTTGACAATCCCGAGAACAATACTTTTACCGCTGTATCGCAAATGTGGATACAAGGCAAAGTCTATTGGCGCAGACCTGACATCTTGATTTTTGTAAACGGTCTTCCGCTTGTGTTTATCGAATTGAAAAACAGTGTTGTTAAAGTTGAAGAAGCATTCAATAAGAATTTACAAGATTACAAAAAGGATATCCCCACCCTCTTTGCATTCAATCAGATTTGCGTGCTTTCAAATGGGTTGGAAACAAGGCTTGGCGCATTCAATGCCGACTACGATTACTTTTTTGAATGGTTGAAAGTCGATAACGAAAAGGAAAAGCCCAACCGCGAGGCGATTCGCGAAAGCGGAGTTTCCATCGAATATTTTATTGACGGTCTTTTGAAAAAGGAACGCTTGATCGATTACATAGCGGCATAACAATTTCCCCAAAAGACGAAAATTAAGTGCATAAAAACTTTTCTTGTATTCTTATTCTTCTGCGCCAAATGGTCGTGCGGTTGACGTTCAAAAGTTGTGTAACTTCGAGATAAGTCAATCCCGACATATAGGCGCAGAGAACGTCATATTCGCCTTGTGTTAATTGCATCTTTGCTATGAGTGCGTCAGCGGCAGTATAATCGTTGTCGGATTCGTCGTCGATAAAAGTTATGTGCGATGCGGCAACGCTGTCGCTTATGGCGGTTGTGTGTGTTAAATGACGAGTAAATTGTTTGTCCAAGTATCTATCCGTAAAACGGAAGCACGCTTGCTTAATCGAAATAACGTTTCCACGAGTGGTCGTGTAATTGTCACCAAGCCTTTTACCGATGTACTCACAAAGGAAAAGCATTGCGGTTTGCGCTATATCGTATCCGTCCGAGTATTCGGCAAGAGAATCGCTTGATTTGTTGCAATCCTTGATAATTCCGTCATAAAGACGATATAAATCTTTGCCAGAACGGCACATAATGGTTCTTATAGTAAGTAATGCAATCAATTCGCCGATTTTCTTGATGTTGTCTGCGGTTATACAAATATTTCATACAGATAAAATGCCATTTTGACGATTATCTAAACTTTTTGAGCCTGCCTCACATCACCACAATATTCCCGTTTGACATAAATACTCAATACTATTGAAACGG
>DBJV01000038.1 GCA_002297185.1 Christensenella sp. UBA767 | reverse complement strand
AAGCGTAAATTTTATAAATACCCGCCGTGGCATCTTTGAAAGTAAAACTTGTAGAACCATTCGTATGTGTAATGGTCGGGGCAACATCATCAGAAATATAAATATCAAGCCAAACACCATCATCCGAATACGTATCAACATCACCAGAATATGGCCAACTTGAAAAGTTACTACCACCGAATAACCCGAGTTCTTGATAATATGTTATTACCTTACTTCCGTTTTGAACTTCTTTAAGTCCATATTGTGTCAACAATGATGACGTAAGTCCCAAATCAGCCGTGAAACTGTGATCTAAAAGATTACTTGCTTTTTTCTCTGCTGAAAGATTGAAAAATGTTCCACCATTGCTTACAAGCGTTGTATCACCATTCGTTGATGGCTTATCACTGTGAATATGATATTTTTTGCCATCTGCACTTCCGTCACCAGTAAGAGAAATTTTATTATGCACCGTGCTTACAGCACCATTGGTAATCGCATAATATGCACGACCCTTAAAAGATACATACCAACCATAATAGTAAACTTTATTCTTACCTTCCCATCCTACGTTTGATGACAGCCGATAATAGAAATATTTTCCACCATCCTTATCAGTGTGGGAATGATAAATATTTTCAATCTCTGCTCCAACGGGACCATTGTTAACTGTTAGTCCCGACGAAATATAGTCACCGTGATATGAATTTGCCGCGTTCGCAACGTTGCTCTCTATTATTCCGTTTTGTTGGAGATTTTCTTCTACGCCGAAAGCACCGGAGAGTGTGCCGGCAAAGACAAGGACAAACAACGTCGCAAGCAATATCGCGCTGCCTGCGCCTTTCAGCAATTTCCGTATCGTTGATTGTCCTGTCCTTGTGTTTTTCATATTGTGTCTCTCCGTATGTTTTTATTTTTGGCTTGCGCCAAAAGTGATATTGCACCTTTGGTGCAGTGATATTCTCGCTTTGCTCGAGTGATATTGCGGCGTTGCCGCAGTGATATTCGCACGGTGTGCGAGTTGTGGTTTATTTTGTTGTGCGCCTTCGGCTAGATTCCCACGCTACGCTCGGAATGACATATGGATTATTACGATTTCGCTATATCGCTTGCTTGGTGGGTGCGGCTGTCGCCTACGTACGCGTGATTTATATATTTTATAATATATATACAAAGCACGCAAGAACTTTATTGGATGTTTTGTCAATTTTTTTTGAAAATTTTTCATATCTGCTTTTCTGTACCACGATTTCTCGAACACATGATTGATAAATGTGGGTGCGCCTTCGGCTGGATTCCCACGGTCACTTTGTTCCTCGCAATGACAGTTGGTGGGACACCCACACCCGAATTGGAATATTCCACAACTGCGCCAACGGCGCAATATCACTTTTGGCGCAAGCCAAAAATATCACTGTGCGCAGCACAATATCACTCTCGCATAGCGAGAATATCACTGCGCAACGCAATATATTTTTTCAAAATCTATTGACAAGCGTTGCGCATCGGTTTTATACTTAACATACCCCGTGGGGGTATAAGGAGTTTCTATGGAAAATAATTGCTGTTGCTGTCAACATCACAAACATACGCCACGTTCCGAAAGCGAGCAGAAGGCGCTCAACGATAGACTCAATCGCATTATCGGGCAGTTGGGCGGTATCAAAAATATGCTTGCCGACAATCGATATTGCGGTGATATCCTCATTCAGTTATCGGCGGTGGAAAGCGCGTTGCAAAGTTTCGGATACATGGTGCTGTCAGATCATCTCAAAACCTGCGTCGTGGAGAACGTTCTCGATGGCAATCTCGCCATCCTCGACGAAACCGTGGACCTTGTAAAGAAATTGAAATAAGGTGCGGCTATTGCCTAGATTGCCACGCTTACGCTCGCAATAACAAAAGGAAAAAACAACATTCGCTACGCTGGATTCCCACGTCGCAACATTCGTTGCTCCTCTGAATGACAAATGGAGAAAATGCAATTCGGGTGTGGGTGTCCCACCATATCGTCATTGTGAGGAACGAAGTGACGTGACAATCCAGCCGCAGGCGCACATATCAACCAATCATAACAAAAAACAAAATAACTCAAACCTTTTAGGACAATAATAAGACTATGGAAAAAACAAAATTCAACGTATCGGGAATGTCTTGCGCGGCGTGTTCGGCGAGAGTGGAAAAGGTCGTGGGTGCGATTGACGGCGTGAAGGAAGTCAGCGTGAGCCTTTTGACCAATTCTATGGTCGTCTCAACCGACGATACCGTCACCGCCAAGGACATTTCCAAAGCCGTTTCGGACGCAGGCTACAAGGCGACGCTTGCATCCGATAAGTCGGCAAAAAAGGAAAAGCTCAACCCTACCCTTGCGATGCTCATTCGCCTAATCGTGTCAATCGTGTTGCTCATTCCGCTCATGTACGTGTCTATGGGCGTGGTGATGTGGGATTGGCCGCTGTCGGAAGGTTTTAAGTCCAACCCCATGGCGATTGCAGGATACGAGCTTGCGCTGTCGCTCGTGATTATGGTCATCAACGGCAAGTTCTTCGTGAGCGGCACAAAAGCGGTGTTGCACAAGGCGCCAAATATGGATACGCTCGTGTCGATGGGCAGCGGCATTTCGTTTATATACAGCGTTGCGCTTATGATACAGGCAGGCGTGCATCCCGAACATTTGCATCACCTTGCACACAACCTCTATTTCGAATCCGCCGCTATGATACTTGCGCTTATCACGCTCGGCAAAACGCTCGAGTCGTACAGCAAGGGCAAGACCACTTCCGCAATCAAAGGGCTTATGAATCTTGCGCCGCAGACGGTGCGTGTGCTTAGGGATGAGCAAGAGGTGGAAATTGCCGTTTCCGATCTCAAAGAAGGCGACTTGTTTATAGTGCGCCCCGGCGAGAACTTTGCGGCGGACGGCGTGGTCGTTTCGGGTTCGGGTTCGGTCAACGAGGCGTCCGTCACGGGCGAGAGTATGCCCGTTGACAAGACGGTCGGCTCAAACGTCGTTTCAGGCACTACCAACATAGACGGATTTATCACCGTCAAGGCACTGAAAGTTGGCGAAGATACCACCCTTGCCGGCATCGTAAAGCTTGTCGAGGACGCGTCGTCGTCAAAGGCTCCAATCGCAAAAACGGCAGATAAAGTGTCGGGAATATTCGTACCAAGTGTCATTTTGGTTGCTTTGGTCGTTTTTATCATATGGATTGCGGTCACCAAAAATTTTGAAACTTCGCTCAAACACGCTATCAGCGTTTTGGTCATAAGTTGCCCTTGCGCGCTCGGTTTGGCAACGCCTGTGGCTATCATGGTAGGCAACGGAAAAGGCGCGAAAAACGGCATTCTTTTCAAGACCGCAACGGCTCTCGAGGAGGCAGGCAAGGCAGATATCGTGGTGCTTGACAAGACGGGAACTATCACCAAAGGCACGCCCGAAGTCACCGATATTTTGGCGTTTGAGGGGCTTTCGCAAGAAGAGGTTATCCGCTATTCCGCACGCCTCGAACAAGGCAGTTCACACCCCATTGCATCCGCAATTTTGAACAAGGCGCAAGCTATTTCTTCGGAGGCTATCGCCCCTGCCGACGACTTCCAAAACTTGTCGGGACACGGCATAAAAGGCACGCTCGACGGCAAGGTTGCGCTGCTCGGAAACGCCTCGCTTATGACGAACGAGGGCATTGACGTGTCCGTATTTAAGGACGATTTCAATGCGCTTTCACAGCAAGGCAAAACGCCGCTCTTCCTCGCTCTCGACGGCAAAATCGCAGGTATCGTTGCTGTGCGCGACCAACTCAAAGAGGACAGCGTTGCGGCTATCGAGGCTATGCACAAGTTGGGCGTAAAAGTGGTTATGCTCACGGGCGATAACGCGCTTTCCGCTCAATCCGTAGCAAACGAATGCGGCGTCGATGCGGTTATATCCGACGTGCTGCCCGAGGATAAGGATTTCGTGCTTTCCGTGCTTAAAGAACAGGGCAAGGTCATTATGGTGGGCGACGGTATAAACGACGCTCCTGCCCTCACTCGCGCGGACGTGGGTATCGCTATCGGCGCAGGCACAGACATCGCTATAGACAGCGCGGACGTGGTGCTTATGCACTCCTCGCTTGCGGACGTGGCAAAGGCGATTACCCTGTCAAGGCGCACACTTCTCAACATCAAAGAAAACTTGTTCTGGGCGTTTATCTACAACGTGATTTGCATACCGATTGCGGCAGGCGCGCTCTCGTTCGAGCCTGTCAACATCACTCTCACCCCGATGATCGGAGCGGCGGCAATGAGCCTTTCGAGCGTGTGCGTGGTGCTTAATGCGTTGAGGCTTAATCTCGTCAAACTTGACCGCCATACGATGCGCTCCAAACCCCCGGTAACGCTGGATACGTCGAATATTTTGACTCGTTTGCAAGACAATAAAAAGGCAAAAGCACAATCCGCAAACAACGGCGAAAATGCCGATGTTTCCGCACAAAACGATACAAATCAAACCGCAGCGCAAAACGCTTGCGATACCGATAAAGGAGATAATAATATGACAAAAACGTTGAAAATCGAAGGAATGATGTGTTCGCATTGCGTAGCACACGTAAAGAAAGCACTCGAAGGCGTTGACGGCGTAAGCAGCGCAGACGTTTCGCTTGACAGCAAGTCTGCCGTCGTCACCCTCGCAAAGCCCGTTGATAACGAAGTTTTGACAGCCGCCGTAAAAGACGCAGGCTACGACGTAACGTCTATCGACTGATAGCAAAACACTTTCAACAACAAAAAACAGGCTCGCACGAGCAAAAATCGTCGCTGTGGCAACGGCAACATGCAGTTATGCGCATTGCCTCAGCCACGCTAGATTTATTGCTCTACTAACCGCACCGCCAATCTTTGCTATCAGTTCAAGCAAGAATAAATGATCTATCCACAGTTTTGCAAGATTGTCTGTTTGGTGTGTGGATAAAAACTCCTGCCACAGTTTCGCTATATCGCATGTTTGGCGTGTGCGCCTTCGGCTAGATTGCCACGCTATCGCTCGCAATGACATATGGAATATTCCTCTTGTCATTCCGAGGGAACGAAGTGACCGTGGGAATCCAGCGCAGCGAAATACAGAATACTCCATAACTCGCACGCAGTGCGAATATCACTTTTGGCGCAAGCCAAAACTATCACTGTTGCGATAGCAACAATATCACTTGCGCTTTGCGCAAATATCACTTTACCTAATTAGTCTCTTTGCGGTTCTCAGGTCGAGGTCATAGACGAAATTCTTGTCCTCGTCGCCGTGATAATCACTTCCGCCCGTGGGCAAGAGGCGATACTTTTCGGCAAGTTTGCCAAAGGCGATTTTGTCTTGCTCGGTGTGAGAAGGATAATTGAGTTCGATGCCGTCAAGACCGAATTGTTTAAGGCCGCTCACAAGCAACTCAAGCCTCTTGTCGAGAAGGTATTTTTTTGGGTGTGCGACGGAGGCGAATCCGCCGTATTTTTTTATGAGTTTCACCGCCTCGACGGGGGTAAGACGTCTGCACTCGCAGTACGCTTTTGCGCCCACTCCGAGATACTTGTCAAACGCCTCGTTGGTGTCCTTGCAATAGCCTGCCTTGACCATTGCGCGCGCCATATTCATACGTCCCACGCCGTCGCTGTCAAAGTCGATGTCTATTCTCATACCGAGTGCTTGCAACTTTTGCGCGATGCGCTTGTTTCTATCCTTGCGCATATCCTTGACTGCACGCAATTCTTGCACGAAATCGGGGTTTTTGTAGTCGATATTGTATCCTAAAATATGGATTTCGCAAGTTGAGAACGTACTAAGTTCAATTCCTCCGACGAATTTTATGCCAAGTTTTTCCGCCTCTTTTCTGCCTTCGTCAAGCCCGTCAACGCTGTCGTGGTCGGTGATTGCCATAACGTCAAGCCCTTTGCTTTTTGCCCAACGGACTACCTCGACAGGCGTTTTAGAGCCGTCGCTTTTTGTTGTATGAATGTGCAAATCAGCCTTCATTGTCGTAATCTTCCTCAAACGTAATTTCACCCTCGGGGGCGCTGTCTATAAGTGCTTGCATATCGGGGCCTTTGTCGTCGGAAAGGCTGTTGACTTTGTTGAGTTTTTTGCCGATGATGCGAGTGCGCTCTTCCGCATTTTCAAGCGACTTTTTCACGCTGTCCAGCCTGTCGCCGGTCTGGCGCAAGTACTTGGTGAACATCGCAAAATCGCTCATAAAGCTTTGCAAAAGTTTGCCGATTTCCGTACTTCTCTTCTCTATCGCAACGCTCCTGAATCCCATTTGCAAACTGTTGAGAAGTGCCGCAATCGTAGTTGGACCGCATACGACGATACGGTATTTGTTTTGGATATCTTCCACAAGTCCTTCACGTCTGATGACCTCGGCGTAAAGCCCTTCGGTGGGCAGATACATAATTGCAAAATCCGTTGTGCGAGGAGGCACGACGTACTTGTCTCTTATGCTCATAGCCTCGCTCTTAACTCTTGCCGCCAATGCTTTGCTTGCGCTTTCCACGCCCTCGGCATCGCCTTTTTCGGACGCCTCGACAAGCCTTGCGTAATCTTCGACGGGGAACTTTGCATCGATTGGCAACATAACTTCTTCGTCGCCTTTTCCGGGCATCCTTATGACGAAATCAACCATATCGTCGCTGCCGCGTTTTATGCGGACTTGCTTTTGATATTGCTCGGGAGCAAGTATTTGCGCAAGCAGATTTTCGAGTGCAACTTCGCCCCAAGTGCCGCGCGTTTTGACGTTTTTGAAAATGCGGTTGAGGTCGCTAACGCCAGTCTGCAAATTCTGCAATTCGCCGAAAGTACGATTAATTTCTTCAAGTCTGTCGTTGACGATTTTGAAGGATTGATTGAAACGCTGCTCGAGCGTTGCGCTCAATTTTTCATCGACGGTTTCACGCATTTTGTCGAGTTGCTTTGCATTGTCCTCTTTCATTTCCTTTATGCTTTGCTCGTTTGCAAGGCGCAAATTGGCAATGCTTTGCGCGGTGGTAGCCTTGACGTCCTCAAGCCCTTTTTGCGTGTTGTACATAAATCTGTCCATACGCTCGCCCATCGCCTTGATGTTTTCGCTTTGCGTGTTTAGCACACCCGTAAGCATGGAATTGCCCATCTTGATATCCATATCGATATCGTTTTTGAGGCGTGCGGTTTCGTCTCGATATTCATCGATAGTCACACCTTTCTCGCCGTTATTGCGTTTTTTGAGCATCAAAGCGCAAGTCACCAGCGACGCGAGCGACAACACGGCGCAAATTGCAAGCAATATGTAAATTCCGGTCATACTTTGTTCCCTTCTTTGAGTTTTTTATTCATTCTTTCGATATAATCGAGAGCTTTATTTCTATCGTTGAGCGCAGGATTCATCACGGTATCTTCCCAAAGCGCGTTAAGAACTATTCCACGGTCTTTTTCCTCTACGCCGAGCCGCACGAGGTCGTCGCCGCCGACTTTGAGGTCTTTTATGCAAAGCGGAGTTCCGTCCTCTTTGAGTTCTTTTGCGACCGATGCAATCCTATTCTCTTTATCGTCGCGACCGCACGACGCGATTGCGTCCGCACGCATAAGCGCACACAAATCGTCGGCGATGTCCATATTTTTCGCCACGAATCTGCGGAGTTTGTTTATTGACATATCGCCTGCAAGGTCAACCATATGCCACCTTACGAGCCTCACCGCAAGCCTCGTCTGCGCCGTGGAAAACTTGAATCTACGACACACGTCCCCCATCATCTCTGCGCCGATAACGTCGTGTCCGTGCATGTTTCCGTACCGTCTCACCGCCTCGGCTTTGCCTATGTCGTGCATAAGCGCGCAAAACCTGATATTCGGCGGAGCGACCTCATACGCCTTGACGCTATGCTCGTATGCGTCGTACAAGTGATACTTCTTGGGTTGCTCCAAACCTTTGAGCGCGGCAAGTTCGGGAAGTAACATATCTACAAGCCCGAGTTCGTCCAAAAGCCTCAATCCCTTTACGTGCGCAGTCGGCAAATTTAGTTCTATGTGCTTGGTGTCCGCAACGAAGATTTTGCAAAGCTCCTCTCTTATGCGCTCCACCGCCAAGTCCTTGACTCGCCATGCGTTTTGCTTTGCCACGTCGAAGGTATGCGGCTCGATTTCAAAGCCGAGTTCGCTTGCAAATCTCACCATGCGCAATATGCGAAGTCCGTCTGCCTCGAACACGGTTTGAGCGTCGTCCGCCGTAGATATAACCTTGTTTTTTATATCCTGCAAGCCGCCTACCATATCCACGATTTCGCCCGTCAGAATGTCCTCGTAAAGCGCGTTGCACTTGAAGTCCCTGCGCCTTGCGTCAAGCAACATATCGTCCGTGAATTTGACAAAATCGGGATGATGTTTTCCGCTGTCTCTATCGTAACTGTCCGTGCGGAAAGTGGTGTATTCCGCAACGAAATCGCCGCTTGAAATATGCACCGTTCCCATGCGCAAACATTTGTCCGAAACGACGAAATCGGTGTTTAACAGTATCGTTTTTACCTCGTCAACTGTCAGTTTGGAGCAAATGTCGATATCATAGCACTCCGTGCCGAGCAATTTGTCGCGCACGCAACCGCCCACGAGATAGAGCGTGGCGTGGGGCGCAAAAGAGCGATGCGAGTTTATTCAGTTTTGCAGTATTCTCAACCACCATAACCCTCGGGTGCAAGCACGCACACGTCTTTGAAATTTCTCATTTTTTCGTTGTAATCGAGACCGTAGCCGACCACAAATTCGTTCTCTATTTCAAAGCCGATATAGTCGCCCTTGAAATCGACTTTGCGACGGGAGGGCTTATCCAAAAGCGCGCACACTTTGAGAGATTTGGGAGCGCGTGCCTCGAGCAATCTCTTGAGGTAGCAAAGCGTAATTCCCGTGTCGATAATGTCCTCGACTATAATCACGTTTTTGTCTTTTATAGGCTCGGACAAGTCCTTTATCATCTTCACTTCACCGCTTGATTTCGTGCCTGCGCCGTAGCTGGACACAGCAATAAAATCTATTTCGACGTCGCCCGTGAGTTCTCTCACCAAATCCGCAAAAAATATGCTTGCGCCTCTCAACGTGCAAACGAGAGTAACCGCCTCGCCTGCGTAATCACGGTTGATTTGCTCGCCGAGTTCGGCAACGCGTTTTGCGATTTCGTCTTTTGTGATAAGCACTTTCTTGATTTCTTTTCCGTACATTTTGACCTCTTGCGATAAGTATAATATTTGTTGCGGTGCATTTTCGGTACACACGCTTATTTCGTTGTAAGTTTCAATATATTTTCGGTATCGTCGTCGATTGCGACTTTTTTGGAGATTTCCACTCCGAATATTGCAAAGACCTCTTCGCCGCAAGCAAGCAACACTAGCGTATCCCTTTTGCGTAGCGGCACTTTTTTGTCTGTTAGGAAGTCGCCGAGGCTTTTTGATCCGCCGCCGAATTTCTCAATAAAATCGCCGTCTTTTCTATATCTCAACACGGCGTTTTGCGGCA
>DBJV01000107.1 GCA_002297185.1 Christensenella sp. UBA767 | reverse complement strand
GCATACCTTGCGGCAACGGGGGTACTAATGTCGATTGCAAGGAACGGAACGCCGTATTTGCGTGCGGATTCCTTCAAATTCACGCAAAAATCAAAACGAACACACAACGTAAGGTGAGTATGGAATATTTTGAGATTTTGGGCGGAAACAGCCTCTTTGGGCGCACGACCGTACACGGCGCGAAGAACGCCGTTTTGCCGTTGCTTGCGGCAGGCATTTTGAGCGAAGAAACGGTATCGATAGAGGATTGTCCCTACATAAGTGACGTTGACGTAATGTGCCGATTGCTCGAGGATTTGGGCGCGCGCGTAGAGCGCGAGGGCAGGCGCATATGCGTACACGGCAAAGCCGTGCGCGCACGCGCAAGCGAAACGCTATGCAAAGATATGCGCTCCTCGATGTTTATGCTCGGCGCGCTTTTGGCATCTTTGGGCGAGGCAGAAATCCCTTTCCCGGGAGGTTGCAAAATAGGCAGCCGACCTCTCGATATCCACGTTGACGGACTACGAAAAATGGGCGCAGAGGTGGAATACACCGAGCAAGGTTTGCATTGCCACGCAGGCAAACTGCACGGAGCGGACGTTCTTTTGAAATATCCAAGCGTGGGCGCAACGGAAAATTTGCTTATGTGCGCCGCTCTTGCCAAAGGCAAAACCACTCTCATAAACGCCGCCCGAGAACCCGAAATCGTATCTCTCGCTCGAGGATTGCGTGCAATGGGCGCGCGCGTAAGCGGCGAAGGCACTCCCGTCATACGAATTGACGGCGTTGACAAACTCGGCGGTTGCGCCGTTACTCCCGTATTCGACAGAATAGTCGCAGGCACGGTGCTTTGCGCAGTTGCGATGTGCGGCGGCGACGTCATAATAGAGGGCGCAAGCGAGAGATTGCTCGGCACGGTTTGCGACGCGCTCCGCTCAAAAGATTGCAAAATTACCAGCGACGGAAATTCCATGCACGTAATCTCGACGGGCAGGGTGCATCCCGTCAATATCTTGACTGCGCCGTATCCGCTTTTCCCAACGGACATGCAGCCGCAACTGCTTGCGCTTTCTTGCTTTGCGGACGGAGTGAGCGAAATTCACGAAACGGTATTTGAAAACCGCTTTGCTCACGCCGAGGAACTTAAAAAAATGGGCGCGCATATTTACGTCAACGGAAACGGAGCGATAATCGACGGCAATCCCAATCTTGCCGATATGTGTAGCGACACTCCTCGCACTCTGATTTCCAAAGACTTAAGGGGTGGCGCAGGACTGATGCTTGCAGGTCTCAAAGCAAAAGGCGAAACGAGGGTGTTCGGGACACAATACATAGACCGAGGCTACGAGCGCATTGAGGACGTATTTTGCGCTCTCGGCGGCAGCGTTCGTCGCAAAAATGAGGGATAACGCAGTCAAAAACGGCAATAAACGAGCGTATTCGACAAAAATTTGCATATTCGGAAAAATTTTTACGCAAAATGCATTGACACGATAAGTATTTTATATATAATATTATTATAAATAATTCGCGTAATACGCGCGCTTGCGCGTTGAAAGCTTGAGGGAAATATGGGTTCGTTATTCACCAAAGACATCGCCGTTCTCGACGTCAACTCTCGCCTTATAAGTGCCATCGTCGGCTCAAAGAGGGCGCAGAGCGTTTTTGGCATAAAGTCGCTTGTCGAAAAGCAACATCAAGGCTACGAAAACGGTGAATGGTTCGATCAAAACGATACGGTCGATATCGCAAAATCCGTCCTTCTCGATGCAATGAAATCTGCCGATTCTCGCACCAAAAAACTCTTTATCGGCGTTCCTGCGGAGTTCGTTACGGTGGTCACCAAGGAAGTCGGCATTCGTCTTGACAGGCAAAGACGCGTCATTGACGACGACATAGATTATTTGCTCAAAAAGGGCGACGATTTTGATACGGATAAATACTTGACAATCAACACGTCCGCAATATATTATTCCGTCGATGACGACGAGAAGATTTTCAGCGACGTTCGCGATATGGAGGCTGCAAAAGTCGATGCTTGCGTATCGTATATGCTTTGCGAAAAGAGCTTTGTCAAGATGTTCGACGAGGTTGCCGCGTCTCTCGGTTTCACGGACGTTAGATATGTCGCAACCTGCTGGGCGGAGTGCATGACTCTTTTGGAAAAAGAGCAGCGTGACAGCGTGTATATGCTCATCGATATCGGATACCTTTCATCGTCCGTTTGCATTGCAAAAGGCGAAGGCATTTTGGAAATGAAGTCCTTCTCGATGGGCGGAGCGCACATTTGCGCCGACATTTACGAGGCTTTGGAAGTGCCGTTCGATATGGCAGAAGAGGCAAAACGCCTTGTGGATATCAATCTCAATTACAACGACGAGGCTGTTCTCGTCGGCGACGGCGAAAACGTGGTCTATGCCACCGACGCTTGCGAGATTGCAAAGAATCGCCTCGACGTATTTGCAGACGTAATTTCCGACATTTTCAAGGAAATAGAGGAGGATGCTCCCTCGTATATGCCCGTGTATCTCACAGGCGAAGGCGTTGCGTCAATGCGCGGCGCAAAGAAGTATTTGAGCGAACAGCTCGGCAAAAATATAGAAATCGTCACACCGAAACTCCCGGGATTCGTCAAACCCGACGATTGCTCCAAAGCGTCGTTGTTGGTTATGGCGGACAACCTTTCCAAATTCAATTTCGGTGCGTTTATAAAAAAGATATTCAACGGAGGTAAAAAATGATAGATTTTGAAAAATTCGGCTGGACTCCCCAAGACGAGAATGCCGAACAAGTAGAAGAACCCGCACAAGAAGAGGAAGTCGTCGAAGAGGTCGAGGACGTTCAACCCGTACAAGAAGAGGAACACGAGTATCAACCCGTATCCCAAAAGAAACCGGGCAAAGCAAACATCGTCGTCGTAGGCGTGGGCGGTGGCGGAAACAACGCCGTCAACAACATGATTCGTGCAGGTATCAAGAGCGCAAGTTTCGTGGTTATGAACACGGATATGCAAGCACTCAACATGTCATTGGTCGCTCCGCATTGCAAAATTCAACTCGGTGCAAACATGACTGGCGGTTTGGGCGCAGGCTCCGATCCCGAAGTGGGCAGAAAAGCCGCGGAGGAATCTCGTGAACGCATCAAAGCTGCACTCAAAGACATCGATTTGCTCTTTATAACCGCAGGTATGGGCGGTGGCACGGGTACGGGCGCAGCGCCCGTCATCGCAGAGATTGCAAAATCTATGGGCATTCTCACGGTCGCAGTCGTCACCAAACCTTTCAATTTCGAAGGCGCACAACGTCAAAGAAATGCGGAAGAAGGCATCAAGAACCTCAAAAATTTCGTAGATACGCTTTTGGTTATCCCCAACCAAAAACTCATCGAAGTGCTTGACAAGAACATTTCTTTCAAACGCGCATTCGAGATTGCCGACGACGTGTTGCGTCAAGGCGTTCAAGGCGTAAGCGACGTTATCGCAAATCCCGAACTTATCAACCTCGACTTTGCAGACGTTCGCACAATCCTTTCCAACAAAGGTCTTGCTCACATGGGTATCGGCTATGGCAAGGGCGAGAAGAGAGTTATCGAGGCAGTCCGCGGCGCAGTTTTCAGTCCGTTGCTTGAAACGGATATCGAGGGTGCAACCGGTATCATCGTCAACATCACGGGCGGCGAAGATATGTTGCTCGGCGAAGTCACAGAGGCTTGCGACATCGTAAAACAAGTCGTAGATCCCAGCGCAAACATCATTCTCGGTACGGCATTTGTTCCCGACAAGAAAGATATCGAAATCACCATCATCGCAACGGGCTTTGTGGATAGAAACGTTGCTCCTGCAAGAAGTAGCGCGCCGCAACCTGCAAGACCGCTTTCCAGCGCATTTGCACAAGCAGCCGCAAACGTTGAAACGGAGAAGGTTGAAGAACCCGTACAAGAAGTCGAGGCACCCGTATATAATCCCGACATCTTTGCAAATCGTCCCGTTTTCAACACGCAAAGACCGCAAGCACCCGTTGAACCTGCACAACCCGTCGTTCAACCCGTACAACCGGTGCAACCGCAACAACCCGTGCAAGAACAAAATCCCGTTCAATCTTCCAGAATCGACGTGTCCTCAAGACAAGTTCCCGCATTCTTGCGCAGATTGAGAAAGGACCGAGACTAATTTATCCACAATCGATGTTCGCTTTATGCCTTCAAAGTGGCATAGCCGACGTTCGATAAAGTGTGTTAAATCTCGCGGATAGATATTCAAAAATCGTTCGAATTATCTCAAAATCGATATTCTAAACGGCTTAAATATCATATTTGATTGTCGTTTTAGAATGTTGGCAAAGTTATGAATTTATGTTTATAACCCTCGCATTTTTTGCGAGGGTTATATTTTTTCCTCGACATAAAAGGAAAGTTTTTCCACACACAAAAGTTTATTCTCTATATGTGAGCGTATATGTAGAACTTGTCATATTCAACAATCTTGCTATAGATTTGATGCTGATTTACGCCGTGCAGACGACGAGACGGCGCAAAGCGTATAAATTGCGCATTGCGCTTGCAACGCTGCTCGGCGCGGTGTGTGCAACGATATATGCTGTCGCTCCGAAATGGGCTGTAATTCTTATCAAGATATTGCTTACGCCGCTTATGACGCTCATATTTGACAAGTACGGTGGCGAAAACAAAAGGGCGGTCTTGTTTGATTATATCAAATCGCTTGCATGTTTCGTTTGTTATACGTATCTCACAGGCGGCGTGATATACGGCATATCGAACGCAATCGGCATCGACGTCAATTCTTATGCCGTTGAGGGTGTTATTGCTCTTGCAATCGTAGCCGTGCTTATATGCGCAAGGCTTGTTGCCGCAAAGAAATGCAAATCGGCAAGCCAAACGAAAAATGTAACGCTCTGCGCCAACGGCAAAACGATAGACGTGTGCGCACTATGCGACAGCGGCAATTCGCTTGTAGATGACGTCAGCGGTTTGCCTGTCGTGATACTCTCGTCCAAGACCGCCGACAAATTGGGGAAGATGTCGATTGACGGATATATCAACGTATCCACGATAAGCGGCGAGAGTTTGTTGCCAATCATTCCGCTAAACGACGTACAAATCGACAAATCACACAAAAAAGCAATCGGCGCACTCAGCGGACAAGATTTTGCAAATTACGATATTATTCTGCAAAATTCGATGTTCTAACGATATAAAATTCGTTTTTACATTTTTACAAATTTGCCGAAAAAAGTGCGATAGAATTTCGTTAAAAAAGTTTTTTCTATAAGTCGAAATTTTACATAGGATTAGTGCAAAAAGTATGCCGTTACACTCGTTAAAAGGCGCAAAAGCGTATCAAAATAGATATCAACGGAGAGTATATATGAAAGGAAAATTGAGAGCATTGTTTCAAAAACTTTTGGAGTGGCTCGGTATAAAAGAGTCGTCTTACGTCAATTACATATCACAGACAGGCTCGTTGCCCACGCCGCTCACACCCGAAGAGGAACAGCAGACCGTGCGCAAGTTTCTCGACGGCGACGAGGATGCGAGGCTCAAACTCATCGAGCATAATCTGCGCCTTGTGGTGTATATCGCAAAGAAGTTTGACAACACGGGCGTTGATATGGACGATTTGGTCTCAATCGGCACAATCGGGCTTATCAAAGCGGTGGGAAGTTACAATCCCGACAAGAATATAAAACTCGCCACGTTCGCCTCTCGTTGCATAGAGAACGAGATATTGATGCACTTGCGCAAGACGAGTAAAACACGCTCGGAAATCTCTCTTGACGAGCCTCTAAACGTGGATTGGGAAGGGAATATGCTACTGCTTAGTGACATTCTCGGCACGGATGCGGATTGCGTATATAACGACGTCGAATCCTCCGACGAGTGCAGAATACTGCGCAATACCTTTGAGAAACTTCCGCCGAGAGAGCGGCAAATTCTGTCTTTGCGTTTCGGTCTTTACGGCAAAGACGAAATGACTCAAAAGGAAATCGCCGACATGATGGGCATATCTCAATCTTACATTTCCCGCCTCGAAAAGAAAATCGTAGAGAACTTGAAAAAGGATATGCAAAAACTCGGATAAATGTAGTTATTGTTTCTATCAACAATCGTTAATATCGCGAGTGAAAGAATCGTAATAAGAATAAATATCGCAACTGTTAAAAGCAAATATCGTTGTCCACATTCGGTAAGTATTGCTTTAACGAAAAAATATTAAAGTGATAATGCAAATTTCGTTAAAGTGCATATTTTCGTTATTCTAACGCAATATATTTATTAACGGCATAGTGAAAAATATATAAGTGGATGTGTTTTATTGCACACGATTATGTGTTTTAAATTCAAATAAATTAATGGATTTCTGCCCGTACATACACCAAAGGAGGTTGCTTGTATGGGCAGAGTTGAAATTTGCGGAATCGATACCGCAACGTTGCCAAAGATAAATTGCACCGAATGCGACGAACTTTTGAAACGCATAAAAAACGGCGATAACGAGGCAAGAGACTTGTTTTTGAAGGCAAATATGCGCCTTGTGCTGTCTTGCGTGGTTAGATTTTCAAAAGCAGGCGAGAGTGCCGACGACTTGTTTCAGGTCGGAATGGTCGGACTTTTGAAGGCTCTTGAAAACTTCGATATCAATCTCAACGTGCGCTTTTCCACCTATGCCGTGCCAATGATTATCGGCGAAATGCGCCGTGCAATCAGGGACAGAACCACTATAAAAGTGTCCAGAAGTATGCGTGATACCGCGTATAAAGCGTTGAAAGCACGCGAAATTATGTCCAAAAACAACGCAAACGACCCGACAATGACGGAAATTGCAGAGGAAATCGGCATTCCGCTCAAAGAAGTCGCTTGCGCGCTTGATGCGGTTAGTGAGCCGGTTTCTTTCTTCGAGCCTGCGTACAACGACGGTGAAGAGGGTATGGAACTAATAGACCAACTCGCCGATAAGAAAGAAAACAGCGAAAATTGGACGGAAAAAATCGCTTTGCACGAGGCTTTGAAACTCGTTCCCGAACGTGAATTGCAGGTGATTAAGTTGCGTTATTTCGACGGCAAAACGCAAATCGAAATAAGTCAGATTGTCGGCATTTCGCAAGCCCAAGTTTCCCGTCTTGAAAAATCCGCCTTGTCAAAAATCAAAAGCGCTATGAATTGATTTTCAAAATTTCAGTTAAAAAAAACGCCAAATTTTGGCGTTTTTTTGTATGTTTTTTTGATAAAAATTATGTCATTTTTAGGGGTGTTTTATGTCAGTTTTGAGATATGCCATATCATAAAAGCGTTGTAAATATCATAAAAGCGTTGTGAGCAAAAATCGTCGCTGTGGCAACGGCAACACGCACCTGTGCGCATTGCCTCAGCCACGCTAGATTTATTGCTCTTGCTAACCGCGCAACCGATACACTCTATCATAATGAGAGGAATAAAAACTCCTGCCGCAGTTTCGCTATATCGCTTGCTTGGTGGGAGCGCACTTCGTGCTTGTAAGGAAGATTGTAGGTGGATGCTCACAACAACTCTTCGTGGAGTTATATAATTTGGCTCCGCCTGTTTACGAGCAACGTTAGGCGAAATAAATTTCGCTAATGGAGGATTCCATGTGCGGCTAACGCCTAGATTGCCACGTCGCAACATTCGTTGCTCCTCGCAATGACGTAAGGAGAATTGATATGCGCCTTCGGCTGGATTCCCACGCTTGCGCTCGGAATGACAAGAGGGGTGGGACACCCACACCCGAATGGAATTTCTGGTTTGGGTTGTTATGCTATCTCTTGAAATTATGCAAGGAATAGTTAAACTACAATGGAGAATATTTTTTATTATTGTTGAGTGTAAGGATTTTGGGGATAAGGTTGTTGTGGTTGGGATTGAGAGGACGGGGAGTCGTCGGGAGAGCCTTCGAGAGTGCAGACGTTTGCGCCGACCATTTCAACTAAAATTGCGTCTTGACCGATTTTGATAATGCGGTTGTAGGGGATGAAGATGCTATCGGGGCTGGTTATGCTTTTGAAGATGCTCTTTTTGCCCGGCACGACAATGCCCGTGACGTGTCCGCATGCATTGAAAATCATGTCGCACACGTGACCTAATTCCTTGCCGTCTGCAACGTTTACGACCGTCTTTTTGCTGAGTTCTTGGAAAGAATACTGCCGATTGTTCATACCGTTCATAACATTTTCACCATCTATAGCATTTATACAATATTTTATTCGCGCGCGCGTAATATATGACTTTTGCGCCGAATGCGAGCAAAAATCGTCGCTGTGGCAACGGCAACACGCACCTGTGCGCATTGCCGTTGCCACGCTAGATTTATTGCTCTACTACCGCACAGCCAATCTTTGCTATCAGTTCAACCAAGGACAAATAATCCTGCCGCAGTTTCGCAAGATTGTCTGTTTGGTGGGTGCGGCTGACGCCTAGATTGCCACGTCGCTACGCTCCTCGCAATGACATATGGAGTATTCAATATTTCGCTACGCTGGATTCCCACGCTTGCGCTCGGAATGACATATGGAATACTCCATATGAATTATTGAAGAATATAAAAGGGGATTTGTATGAGAGTTGTTGAAAATCGGTTATATTATCTGTAAATTTGAGAAGTTTTGCGTACTAAATGTTGTATTTTTTTATATAAAACTTTACTTTTGTCACAATATATTGTATAATAACCGCATAAATTGTCGAGGTATCGGTATGAAATGTATTTATTGCGGAAGTATGGAAAGCAAGGTTGTTGACTCAAGACAAAACGAGGACGGCACTTCCATTCGTCGTCGTAGAGAGTGCATCGTTTGCGGAAAACGCTTTACGACTTACGAAACCGTTGAAAGCACTCCCATTATGGTCATCAAAAAGGACGGTTCTCGTCAGGCTTTCGATATCAACAAAATCAAAATCGGTATTATGAAAGCGTGCGAAAAACGCCCGATTTCTATGTCCTCAATAGATCGCCTTGTCAACGACATTCAACGCAAGGTGCTTAATACTCTCGATCAAGAGATTTCTTCCACGGCTCTCGGTGATATGGTTATGGAAGGATTGAAGGGTATTGACGAGGTTGCATACGTAAGATACGCATCAGTACACCGTCAATTTAAGGATATCAACACTTTGCTTGACGAGATTGAAAGCCTTGTCAAACTCAAAGAAGAGATGACGAAGAAGAACTAAGTGCGTTAGAATATCGAAAATCCGCAGATAAAATCGAGCGAAAAACACAAAAGATAAAATATTGAAACACAAAAGAAAAATCACGCAGATTGCGTGATTTTTCATATTATGAAAGTGCATCCGATTGATAGATGAGATAAAGTGCGGTTGTGTTGGCAGGGTAAATGGTACTTTGACTGACTTAAATAGCATTTGCAAATTGGGTTAGTTGAATATAGAAGTGATGTATAAAGCGTGCGACGGTGACTGAGGTAATCGAAAAGTGAAAGTTTTGAAAAGTCGCTCGTTCGATTGACAAGTGCAAACGAGAAAACTATAATCGGGGTGTAAAAACATTGAGGAGGTACAAGTCGTGGATAATCACATAGGTGACAATGATTTAACCGGTCGAAGTCTCAAGGCGGCTTGTGCCGTTCGTTGACTTTTTCCTATTGTCATTTTGTCTGTTGACTTAATTTTGAAATGGAAAACAAATTTGATGTTTTACTTCGTGCCGAAAGGTATGAAGAACTTGCGCTTGCCCTGTCGCAAGCGGACGATCAAGACGCTCTCTCGGTATTGTCGGAACTAAACGACAATGATTTGTTGCGCGTTTGTTCTCATATGGATGAGGACAGACTGGCAACCCTTTTGCCTCAAATGAGTGCGGACGAGCAGGAGACCATCGTTTCAGGACTTAGAGAGAACAAGCTTGCCGACGTTATGGACAATATTTCCGTTGAGAAAACCATTGATATTATCGGCAATCTTCCCTCGGAAGTGGCGAGCAGAGTTGCGGAGACGGACGAAATCAAAAAGATGATATCCGACAAGAATTTCAAGAGCCTCAAAGAGTTGCTTTGCAATATGAACTGCGTGGATATAGCAGAGGTTTTTGAAGAACTTGACAGCGAAGAGCGCATAGTGGCTTTTCGTTTGCTGCAAAAGGATATGGCGGCAGACGCTTTCGTCGAGATGTCGTCAGACGTTCAGTCGGACTTGATTGCAAAATTCTCGGATAAGGAACTTAAGGGCGTTATGGACGATATGTTCATTGACGATACCGTAGATCTTATCGAGGAAATGCCTGCATCAGTTGTGAAGAGGCTGCTTGCGCAGACGGACGCACAGACGAGGAAGTACGTCAACGAGATTTTGAAATATCCGCAAAACAGCACAGGTAGCATAATGACGCCCGAATTTGTGTCGTTGTCGCAAAAATTGACAGTTGCGGACGCTTTTGACAAAATCAGAGTGACGGCTATCGACAAGGAAACCATTTATACGTGCTATATCACGGACGAAACAAACCATCTTATCGGCGTTACGACGATGAAGGAATTGTTGCTTGCTCGAGACGACGAATCGATTGACGAGATTATGCACAAGAACGTCATTTACGCGCACACGCTGGACGATAGAGAAGATACGGCTCGTAAGTTGTCTGAATACGGATTCTTGTCAATGCCTGTGGTTGACGACGAAAAGAGGCTTGTGGGTATCGTTACGATTGACGACGCTATCGACGTTTTGCAATCGGAAAACACCGAGGATATCTCAAAAATCGCCGCTACCAAACCGTCCGATAAGCCGTATCTCAAAACGAGCGTTTTTACCATATTCAATAACCGTTTGCCGTGGCTGCTCGTCCTTATGGTGAGCGCAACGTTTACGGGGCTTATCATCAACAAATACGAGGCGAGATTGAACTCTATCAGCACCGTGCTTATGGCGTGCGTGCCTATGCTTATGGATACGGGCGGAAACGCAGGCTCGCAATCCTCCGTTACCATTATCCGCTCGCTCGCGCTTGCGGAAGTCGGCACGAAAGACATTTTCAAGGTGCTTTGGAAAGAGATGCGAGTGTCCGTAATGCTCGGATTGTGCCTTGCCGTTGCGTGCTTTGCGAAATTGCAACTTATAGACAATCTGCTGTTCGGATACAAAGATTATACGCTTATAAGAAGTGCGGTGGTTGCGATGTCGATGTTCGTCACCGTCGTAATGGCAAAACTTATCGGCTGCACTCTGCCTATGATTGCAAAAAAGATAAAACTCGATCCTGCCGTGGTAGCGTCGCCGTTTATCACAACGATCGTGGATGCGCTCTCGCTTATGGTGTTCTGCGCGCTTTCGGTGAGTATCTTGTAAAACTTACGATATAATCAAATAACGATATTTTAGAATTTGCGCTCAGCAAAGGGAAGTTACATCAAATCTTCCTTATTGACCGAGCGTTTGATTTTTTCAAGGGCTTTTTTCTCAATTCTCGACACGTAGGAGCGAGATATGTCGAATTTTTTTGCCACTTCGCGCTGCGTGAGCGCGCCGCAACCGCCAAGACCGTAGCGCAAGCGGATTATCTCGTATTCGCGCTCGTCTAAAACCGCTTTGGTGATACGCAAAAGTTTTTCCATCATTATAGAGTTTTCGACGTCCTCTATGACGGAACAATCGTCGCAAAGCATGTCCATAATGACGAGTTCGTTGCCGTCTTTATCAACGCCTATAGGCTCGTTGAGCGAGACGTTGGAGCGGTGTTTTTTGCTTGTGCGCATGGTCATCAAAATCTCGTTTTCTATACATCTCGATGCGTAGGTTGCGAGTTGCGTGCCTTTGTCGGGCTTGAAACTTTCGATTGCTTTTATAAGTCCGATTGAGCCGATGGAAATCAGTTCGTCGTTGTCGCCGTAGTTGGAATATTTTTTTGCGATGTGCGCTACGAGGCGCAAATTGTGCTTGACGAGTATTTCTTTTGCCTCTTTGTCGCCTTGGGCGGATTTTTCAAGATATTCCTTTTCTTTTTCCTTTGAGAGCGGCTTTGGAAAGGAACTCTTTTCCGTCACATAGGAAGAAAATATGATGAGATTTTTCAAAAGCGCGAGCAAACTTTCCAAAGCCATTGACAACTCCTCCGGTTGTATATTTTATGGCGCGCTCTTCCAAAAATTGACAATAATCGACTTTGTGTGAAAAACTATTTTTTTCTTTGGCATAATGAGTTGACAGAACGGATATTTGGAATTATAATCCCATAGGTCGCGGGGGTGCAAAACTTTTGCGATTGACAGTATGCGGCTAAAATAATATAATTATTTTAAGCACGATGACACGAGGTGTTAAATGAAAAAATACGATATTTGCATTGTCGGCGCAGGTCCTGCCGGTATCTTTACCGCAATCGAACTTCTTCGCAACGGTAGCAAGAAGAAAATGTGCATAATCGAAAAAGGTCAACCAGTTGAAAAACGCGTTTGCCCAAAGACTTTTGGCAGCGAATGCAAGAATTGCAAGCCTTATTGCCATATTACGACGGGTTTTTCGGGCGCAGGTGCGTTTTCGGACGGTAAACTTTCGCTTTCGTATGAGGTTGGCGGCGAACTTCCGCAACTCATCGGCGCAGATCTTGCGCAAAGCCTTATCGATTATACAGATACCATTTATCTCGAATTTGGCGCGGACGAGCATATCGAAGGTCTCGGAAACGAGGAAAAAGTCAAGGATATCCGCAGAAAAGCCATTCAAGCAGGTCTTAAACTCGTGGATTGCCCCATTCGCCACCTCGGCACCGAAAAGGCGCACGATTTGTACCTTGCGATTGAGAATTATCTGCGAAACAACGGAGTTGACCTCATTTTCGGCAAGCAATGCGACAACATAATTCTTGACGGCAATACGTGCAAGGGCGTGTATATCGAGGATCCGAAGGGCGAAAATCAAGAAGAAATCCTTGCGGACAGAACCATTATCGCAACGGGCAGACGCGGCGCAGAGTGGCTTGAGAAGATTTGCGCAGAGCATAATATCGCGCATGCGCCCGGCGTTGTCGATATCGGCGTGCGCGTTGAGGTGCGTAACGAGATTATGGAAGAAGTCAACGACGTGCTTTACGAGAGCAAACTTATCGGATATCCCGAGCCGTTTAAGAATAAAGTGCGTATTTTCTGCCAAAACCCCGGCGGTTTCGTGTCGCAAGAGAACTACGACAACGACCTTGCAGTCGTCAACGGACACAGTTACAAGGAAAAGAAGAGCGACAATACCAACCTTGCAATTCTTTGCTCGCATTCCTTTACCGAGCCGTTTAAGCAACCTATCGAGTACGCTCAAAAGGTGGGCGAACTCACGAATATGCTCGGCGCAGGCAAGATTATGGTGCAAAGATACGGCGATATCCTCAACGGAAAGCGTACTTGGCAACGTGAACTCGGTTTTTCCAACGTTCGTCCCACGCTCAAAGACGCGGTTGCAGGCGATATAACGGCGGCTATGCCTTATAGAGCGATGCTCAACATCATAAACTTCATACAGGCGGTTGATAAGGTCGTCCCCGGTTTTGCAGGGTATGAGACGTTGCTTTATAGCCCCGAGCTTAAATTCTACAGCAACAAAATCAAGATGGATGAGCATCTCAACACGTCAATTCACGGATTGCATTGCCTCGGCGACAGCAGCGGCTGGACGAGAGGTCTTATGATGGCGTCGGTGATGGGCGTGTATATGGCTCGCAATATCCTCAAGCAAGAAAAGTGAGAGAGCGGACTGTAAATAGCAAATAATTTAAGCAGAATTTTAATATCATAAGTAATATTTTGGAAGGAGCGGTGGATGCCGCTTTTTCTTTTACATAAATTTACATCTCGATTTATCTCGTTTGCGCACACGATAAAGGTATGCAAACAGATGAAAAGAATTTGAATACAATCTTCAAAAAGATATTGACGGTGTTGATTGCATCAATACTGTTTTGTGCGTTTTGTGCGGTCATTTGTAATATGAGTGCTATAAGAAATGCCAAATATGAGAATACATTTGAAGATTTTTCAACCAAAAATCAAGAAAATGACAAGAGATTGCAATTTGAGTTATGCACGGGCGAAGAGCGAAATTACGTGCATATTGGCGGAAATCCCATAGGAATCGCAATTGGCGCGGACGGGCTTATCGTGGTGGATAAATGCTCGGTAGTCACAAAAGACGGCGAGGTTTTTCCGAGTGCGAGAGCGGATATTAGAAAAGGCGACGTAATTTTGAGCGTCAACGGTATTCAGACAAAATCGATTTATAAACTCAAAAATATACTGAATGAGGCAAATTCGCCGACGTTTTTGTTGAAAGTCAAGAGGGGAAATAACGTTATCGACGTAAAAGTGAACGCCGCGAAGGACAATCTCGGGCAATATAAACTCGGACTTGCGCTCAAAGAGGACGTCGGAGGCGTTGGAACGATGACTTTCGTCACGGATAACGGGCAATTTGCGGCACTCGGACATCACATTTTGGACGGTGAAAGCGGTTTGGACGGCGAACTTAATCAGGGAAACATCTATAATACGAGGGTTAGCGGCGTAGTTAAAGGCGAAAAAGGTAAGGCAGGCGGACTCGTTGCAGAGGTTAATCGATTGTCAAAAAGCGTCGGAGATATAAAAGAAAACACGAATATCGGTCTATACGGTGTGTATTCGGGCGAAATTAAGGGGGATTTGTACAGAATTGCCGCAAAAGGCGAGGCGAAAATAGGAAAAGCGCAGGTGCTTACCACGATTGACGGAAGTACGCCTAAATTCTACGATATCGAAATCGTGAAAGTCATTTCGCAGAGCGAAGTGGGCGAAAAAGGCATGGTAATCCTTGTGAAAGATAAGGAATTGCTTGAAAAAACGGGCGGTATCGTGCAGGGCATGAGCGGAAGTCCTATCGTGCAGAACGGGATTTTGATAGGCGCGGTTACGCACGTGTTTATTCAAGATCCGACGAGGGGATATGCGGTGCATTCGAGATTTATGTACGAGTACGCAAGCGACGTTAAGGCAAATATCGAGATAGAAAGCGAGCAAATTGCGGCGTAATTGTCCAAAATTAAGAGTTGATTTCATGAAAACTGTTTGCTTTGACAAAAAGTAATAATTAAAATGTGCGATTATATGAATCGATGGCAATAGATATATGAACCGATATATATCTATTGCGACGTTGATATAGCGAGGGCGAATGCCCTCGCAACTTTTTTAATAACCGATATCGTGATTGAAACGCAGTTTTCACAACAAAAACAAAAAACCGATAATCTAAGCAGGTATTCTGAATGATGTGATAAGATTTTAATTGTGTGTTTTGGTGGGAAATGGGTATTTAGTCCATAGATTAATGAAAAAATAACCGCTTATTGACGGTTATTTTATGCGCTCTAGGGCGGTCATGACGAATTGTTTGTTGGTGGGTTTGCCTTTGTTTTCGTCAAGGGTTTCGCCAAATTCTTTGTAGAGGATATCGACGTCGCCTCTGAGCCATGCCGACGAGATTGCGTTTTGTATGTCCTTTTCTATGCTTTGGACGTCAACGTCGTAATCCTCGGACAGTTTGACGTAGCCGCCGTATTTGAGCGGTAGGACGTCCTCGCCGTCGAGGGCATAGCCGATGAGCCGTGCAAGAAGATGATATCCTTTGAGATTGGGTTGAAACCCGAGTTGCAACAGATATTTTTTTGCTTTTACTTCGTTGTCTTTCACAATGCTATAATATCGCATTTCGGGCTGTGATATTTGTAAAGAAAGGGGGCAAGAGTGCCTATTTTGATTGAAAATGTCATAAAAGTATCGCATTTTTATAGATGAAATCGAGTTGCGGAGTTGTGAACGACTTGCAAAATTTTTCCGATTTTGATTTTATTTGTCATAAAAGAAAAGGGTGAGCATATGTTTTCTATATGGCAGGCTCGGCGCGTTTATGCTCAATAAAATCGGCACTTCGGGACTTTTTCTCAAAGAATAAAAAAGTTGTTATTTGCTCTTTGGTAGTTTTCATATTGGGAATTATTGTGGGAGCGGTGTCGGCGTGGAGAGCGGTGGGCGGTGAGTTTGAAGAGGTTTTGCCAAAAGACGCGGATACGGGCGGAGTGAGAGTGTTTTTCTTCTCGATACTTGCGCTTGTGGGGTGCTATGGATTGATTTTGATATCGGGAATCAACAACAAAACCGTGTTCTTGGCAATAATTCCCGTGTTTTTGGTGGGGGTTTTCTTTGGAAGGTATGCGACGGCTTTGGTGGGGAGATTCGGCTCGCTCGGCATTGCAAATCTTATATTTGCGTATTCGCCGTTCTTTATTTGTACATTCGTTTGCTTTGTGCTATCTACGGTTGCGGTTATGAATGCAGATTGTGCGAAAACTGCAATAAACAGCAATCTAAAGCCGTCTTTTGTGGATACGCTCAAACTTTTCGGAATTAACGTGGCGATAAGTTTTCTCCTTTTTGTGTTGATTGGCTCAATATACGGAATTATCATTGTGACGGTTTATTGAATGGTATAATTTTTGCAAAGTTCCGCACGCTAAAAGAAAAGTGTGAGGTAATTATGCAAAATCTCAAAATCAATAAATACAAAATAATCGCTTGCGTGGCTGTGTTCGTGTTGATTGCGACGTTTATATGCACGCTGTGCGTATCGTCTGTGTTCGAGACGAAGATTGCAAACGGGGCGGTTGATTTCAAAACAGTCGGGAAATCTGCCTATTTGGTGGACGTTGCGACGGGTACGGTGCTGTATTCTCGTAACGAGAAGGAAAGATTGCCTATTGCGAGCATGGTGAAGATTATGACTGCTTTGCTTACTCTCGAGGAAGTGGATAGCGGACGTTTGTCACTCGACGATGACGTTAGAGTGAGTGAAAATGCTGCAAGTATGGGTGGTTCGCAGGTGTTTTTGGACGCTAATACAACGCATAAAGCAGGTGATTTGCTAAAAACCGTTATCGTTGCATCCGCAAACGACTCGTGCGTGGCACTTGCGGAGCATATCGACGGCAGTGTTGAAGGGTTCGTTGCAAGAATGAATGCTAGGGCGAAATCGCTCGGAATGACGGATACGGTGTTCAAAAACTGCACGGGACTTCCTGCGGCGGAGAGTTTCTCGAGCGCAAGGGACGTGTCGATAATGTTTAGAGAACTCATAAAACATCCGACTTTCTTTGAATACGCACACGTGTGGCTGGAGGATTACAAGCATCCGGACGGCAGAACTACTACTATCACAAATACCAACAAACTCGTGAGATTCTACGAGGGGTGCGACGGCGGTAAAACGGGATTTACGAGCGAGGCGAAATTCTGCCTTTGCGCTACAGCTAAAAAGAACGGTATGCGAGTTGTGGCGGTGGTTATCGGCGCAGATAGTTCCAAGGTGCGTAACGCTGCGGTGAGCAGTATGTTTGACTACGCTTTTGCAAACTTCTCAAATAAAACCATGCTTAAAGCAGGCGAGGATATCGGAGTGAGAGTTGCGGTGTCGGGCGGAAAGCAGGCGGATATCGGCGTGTGCGCGGATAGGGATTTGACGAGATTTGTGTTTAGAGAGGATACGGCAAAGTATGACGTGAAATTCGATTTGCCATCGAGCGTGAAGGCTCCTATCAAGAAAGGCGTCCTTGCGTGGAATCATGCCTTTGAGGCAATTGGTCTAAAGGATGTGATGCAGGTGCGTNNAGGCTCCTATCAAGAAAGGCGACGCTGTGGGTAAGGCGTATCTTGTGAAAAACGGAGAAGTTGTGGATACTGCCTCTCTTGTGGCAAACGAGGACGCTGTGAGAATGAGTTTCTTTGACGCAATAAACGAAATTGCAAAGGAGTGGAATATCGCAAAATAAAAGCGATTTAAAACGAATAATCAAGGAAAGCGAGTGTAAAAACTCGCTTTCTTTGCATATAAAAGGGGTTATTTATTATTTATTTTGACTTTTTTGCGCGCGTGTGTTAATATTCTTACGTATTGATTTATACAAGGATAATTTTTGATGACTGACGAAATTTTGACACAAGACGAAATGCAGGACGAAGTGCTTATAGACGACGCCGCACTTGCCGCAGAGATTGTGGAGCCCGAGACTATCGAGGGCGATTTTGTCATTGCAAAACCCGAAATCAGATACCATATTGGCGATTTTGACGGACCCATTCCGCTGCTTTACGAGCTTATCAAGAGTGCGAAAATCGAGATTGAGGATATTTTTATTTCGGAAGTTACCAGTT
>DBJV01000014.1 GCA_002297185.1 Christensenella sp. UBA767 | reverse complement strand
CCGCCCGTCAACTCATTTACGATTAGTAAATTAGGGTTGCTGTCAATGGGGTGTTTCCTTGTTCTTCATCTCAATGAGCCTTTAATCTACCCATTCAAAGTAATATTGCATTTTAATCCATTCATTATTTTTATTTGTTTAATTCCGCATTTCATTCTCTCTTATATTCGTCTTGCGCCTCGTGTTCGAGTAGGTCAAAGACTTTTGGGGAGGATAGTGTGCCGCCAGCGAGTGGGGTGGGGCAGAGAAGGGCGAGGATGAGGGATATCGAGCCAAAGACGATGTAGTAGATTTTGAGTGGAGTGATAAAGGCGACGAGTGTGAGGATCGTTCCCGAAAAGGCATAGTTTTTGAAGTTTTGGCGCGAGAGGATTTTTTGCGTGAGGGCGCGGAAAGAAAATTTTGTCTTTGTCTCTTTCAAATCGGGGAGGGCGTCGTGCTTTTTGAGGAACTTATAGACCGCTTTGATTTTGACGGAGCGGACTTTGATTTTTTCTATATCGGCGATTTGATACGCCTTGCGCTCTATGTTTTTGCAAATCAAAAATACGTCGGTTCTGTTCAATTTTTTGGAGAGATTGCAAACGGCGCACATGTCGGATATGCCGATTGATGAAAACTTGTAATTTGAGATAATTGCGCTGTTTTCAAGCAAAATGTAATTGCAACCATTCTCAATATTGTCGTTTTTTATAGCACTTTTGAGTAAATTGATTATATAATCGTTGCCTTTTATGCAAAATTCAAGTTCCAGTCTGTCGCAAGAATAGGGCTTGTTTTTCTTCTTGGATACGTAGCGGATTGTGAAGATTGTAATGGCGGTAAAGCATATCGAGAATATGAGCGAACCGACGAAATTCGAGAATAGGAAAAACGACCACACGAGCGTGATTAGCAAAATAAGTACGGTTGCGCTGATATAGTCTATTGTGCGAGCCATGGTGTAATTGTTGACAAAAAGTGCAAAAAAGATACTGTGAAAGAGTGGTAGAAAGATAATTTAATTTGCATTTTACATACTTCAAAATCACGTGATGAAAATTGTTGAACGTGTTTTTCTATACAGTAAAAGAAGGACAAATCGATTGTAATAAGTTGATAATAAAATGAGAGTGTTGTATAATCGGATTATGAGTAAAACGTTGATTTTCGGAGGGGCGTTCGATCCGCCGCATATAGAACACGTTGCGATGTGCAAGAGCGCGATGCAGGAACTCGATATAGAGCGTCTTGTTGTCGTGCCTACGTTTTATCCGCCTCATAAGAGTGCGGGATTTTTGACGTTTGAGCAAAGATGCGACCTTATAAACGTGGCGTTTGAAGGACTCAATTTTGCAATTGACGACATCGAAAAAGTGCGCGGAAAGGATAATTACAGCGCGGTGAATTTGCCTCTTCTCAAGGAAAAATACGGAGATATCGTGTATCTTATCGGAGGAGATAGTTTGGAATACTTCGATACGTGGTATCATCCCGAGAAGATTTTGCAGACGTGTCCGATTGCGGTATGTCAAAGAGAAGGATTTGACGACGCAAAAACGATAATAGATACGCTTGAAAAGAAGTATGGCGGAGACTTTATTTTGCTCGATTACGTAGGCAAGAATGTGTCGTCGTCGCATATTAAGGCACAACTTTTGCTCGGAGAAAAACCCGATTGCATTGACGATAAGGTGTATGCCGAGATTGAAAGACTTGGTTTGTTCGGGGAATATAGTGATATGGTGGCAAGGCTTAAATCATATCAGACGGACGAACTTTTTGCGCATAGCAAAGCGGTGGTGTTGACGGCGGTGGATCTCAATTCTCGTCACAATCTCAAGCAAGATTTTACAAAGGTGTTTTTGGCGTGTTTGCTGCATGACAACGCAAAGCAACGCCCGTCGCTTGACGGCTTGAACGTGCCGATTGACGCGGTTGGAACGCCTGTTTTGCATCAATTCTTGGGTGCGGAAAAGGCGAGAAGAGATTTCGGTATCGAGGATAACGATATACTCGATGCGATAAGGTATCACACCACGGCAAAAGCGGATATGACTATGCTGCAAAAACTCGTTTATACTGCGGACAGCGTGTCGTACGATAGGTATTATTCGCCCATTCCGTCAATAAGAAAGATTGCTTTTGACAATTTTGACGAGGGATTTAAGGCGGTGCTTAGATACACTTTTGACAAAGTGAGTGCAAAAGGGAACGGAATGCATCCGCTGACTGACGAGGCAAAACATTGCTATCTTGACAAATGAGCCTTCTCGGTGCATAATTTGTATTGAGCAAAGAATTTCAATATGCAAATGCTTTGTATCGGTGAAACGTTATATAAAGAGACGATGATGTAACGTTGTAAGTTTTATAAAAGTAAGATTTTATAACGACGATTTGCTTTTTGTAAGGCAAAACGATATGGCAAGAGTGCATTTTGACAAACTTTTTGCAAAAACTAAAGAAAAAACTACTCGCAATATATCATTACATATCGCGAATAGGAGGATTATATGGAACCTATTGAAATGAAAGACATTATTTGTCGCGAACTCGACGAACATAAAGCGTCGGATATCACTATTTTGGACGTTGCACATCTTACGGTGATTGCGGATTACTTTATCATCTGCACGGCAAAGAGCAATAAGCAAGTTAAGGCTCTTGCGGAATTTGTCGATGAGAAGATGAACGAATACGAAATCAGCCCCATTCATACGGACGGATTGAACGACGGTAAGTGGGCGGTGCTTGATTACGGCGGAGTTATCGTACACGTTTTCAACGACGAAACGAGAATGTTCTACTGCCTTGAAAAACTTTGGGCGGACGGCGAGAATATGCACAAATACGTGCCTGAGAAGAACGATTAACGGTATAGCTGCGAATATTGCGCTTGCGGACGATATCGAAAATATGCTGTTAGATTGTTAAAACCGTATCAAAAGCAACGCTTGCGTTGCGTGGAATTTTCAATAAATTAAAATAAAGTCACAGTCTTGCTGTGACTTTTTTATATAGCGAGGTTTTGTCGGCATCGCTCATATTCGGCTTGATTTTGGCGTAGATATCGACGTCGAAAGTTACGATAACTTCTTTGCCGCACATCTGCGATATCGTATTTTGTATATTAGTTTTGCACTTGTCCCGTTCGCTTTTTAGGTAGATGGGAACCGTAAGGACTGCCACGATATACGTGTTTTGCACCTCGAAACATCTTGCGCCTACGACGTTATCGTTTTGAAGTACGACTGAGACAACGCCTTCGGGTGTAACGGATTGTTGAACGGCGGATATTTGCAAATTTTGTTCTGCGTTTGTCAAATTGGTATTGATATATTGATATTCCATACGATAATTATGACTGATTTTTGCATGAAAAATACGGATTTCGTTTGATTGACGATAGTTTGATTGGCGATATGTTTTGACAATGTTTATGAGATTTGGGTATATCGAAGTCCGATTTTGCATAATTTGATACAGTTTTCTGCATAATTTTTATATCGGCACTTGACAATGGCTTTCTGTGGGCGTACTATAAAATCACTTCAGGGCGAGGTGAAAATCCTCACCGGCGGTATAGTCCGCGAACACGCATAGCGTGCCGACAAGGTGAAATTCCTTGACCGACGGTATAGTCCGGACGGAAGAAGTATTGCATTTCGTTTGCAATATGTTTGCGCCCCGAAGGCGCATTTTTTATTTGTACGATATTTTGAAGAGTGCGCCAAAGGAGAAAAATGGGCAAAAATAGAGAAGTTTCGGAGAATAGCGTAAATTCTCAAAAGGCTAAAATCGACGTAAAAGCCACTCTCAAACAGTTCAAAAACGCAAAATTTACGACTGCTTACATCGCAAAAATCGCGATTTTGACGGCGCTTTCATTTATACTGTACGCTTTTGCGAAATTCCCGTTGCCGTTTATGTTCCCGGGATTTTTGGAAATCCAGATAAGCGAACTTCCGGCGCTGCTTGCAGGCTTTTCTATGGGGCCTGTGAGTGCGTGCATCGTTATAATTTTGAAATGCCTTTTCAAACTTGCGATGACTCACACGGGGTTTGTGGGCGAACTTACGGATATACTGCTCGGGATATCGTTCGTGCTGCCTGCATCGATAATTTATCAACTGCACAAGGACAAAAAGCACGCTTTGATAGGACTTGCGGTGGGTAGCGCAATTCTTACCGCGCTTTCGCTTGTAGTTAATAGATTTATATCCATTCCGTTTTATGCAAATCTCTACGGATTCGACGCGGTGGTAACAATGGTGTCGTCTTTGTACAAAAACGTCACAAAAGACAACTTTTATACCTATTATTTGCTTATCGGTGTGTTGCCTTTTAACGTATTAAGATGTATAATTGTAAGCGGTCTTACGTTCGTGCTGTACAAGAGACTGAGCAAAATTCTGCATTGGGACGGAACGAGTATGAAGAAAAAGAGCGTTTTCGGCACTCATAGAATTAAGAGCATTGACGAAACTTACGCCTTGGCAAGTGAGATTGCAAACGAACTCGAGGGCGGCGAAGTTATTTTGCTCGAAGGCGATTTGGGCGCAGGTAAAACCACTTTTACAAAAGGTCTTGCAAAGGCTTTGGGCGTGAAAGAGGAAGTCACGAGCCCGACTTTTACCATACTCAACGTCTATGAGGACGGAAGGCTCAAACTCAATCATCTCGATATGTACAGGGTTGAAAGCGCGGACGAGCTTGCAGAACTCGGCATCGAGGACTGCTTTGACGACGAGAGCGTGACCGTCATCGAATGGAATAAATTTGAGCATTTTGATGGCAAAGTAATAAAGATTTCTATAACGTCTGACGGAGAAAGCGAGCGTACTTTCAACGTCGAAAGACAGCAATAAGGACGATATGAGCAATATTTTGGCAATCGACACGACAACGACGGCACTTAACGTGGTTTTGATAAAAAACGGCGAGGTGTTCAGCCTATCAAAAGAACTCGGCAAAAGCGGACATTCCGCTAATCTAATGCCGTGTATTGACGAGTTGCTTGCGTCAAACGGAGTGGATATTTCGGATATCGACACGGTGGGCGCGGTGGTTGGTCCCGGCTCGTTTACGGGGATAAGAATAGGCGTTTCGGCAATGACGGCGATTGCTTTTGCAAATAGCGCAAAGAGAATTGCGGTCACTTCGTTTGAACTTATCGCATACAATAGGTCGAGAGTTTTGGCAGCGGTCGATGCAGGTCACGGCAATTTGTATCTCGCCGATTGCGAGGACGGAAAAGTCGTTGAGGCGCGCTTTGTTGAGGCTAACGACGCCAAAAACATGGGAAATGCGGTGTTTGAGCCGTGCGTTAACGTTTGCGAGGCGCTTGCAAACGTCGTCAAAAACAAGGCTGAAAACGGCGAATACGTGAGCGTAATCGAGCCGTACTACATGAGAAAATCGCAAGCGGAGAGAGAAAAGGATGAAATTTGAGCCGCTACGATACGAGCATCTTCGCCAAATGGCGCAAATCGAGCAAGAGGCGTTTGACCAACCTTGGAGCGAGCGTATGTTTATACCCGAGGTCGAGGACGAAAACGCGTACTATCTTGTCGGTGTGCGCGGCGACGAAGTGATTTGCTATGGCGGTTTTCATAAGGTGCTTGACGAGGCGCATATCACCAATATTGCGGTGCGTGCGGACTCGCGCGGAAGAGGCATAGGGACGCTTTTGATGAGCGAACTTATTGCAAGAGCAAGGCTGATGGGCGTGAAATATATGACGCTCGAAGTGCGTGATAACAATGAAAACGCAATCAAGTTGTACAAAAGTTTCGGGTTTACCGTTGAAGGAATACGCAAGAGGTATTACAACAACTCGCGCGACGCTTTGATAATGTGGGCGACGCTGTGAAAGGAGATTTTTGACACAAAATACCGCAATAGTTTGCGACGAAAACGGCGTAAAATATGCTCAAATCAACTCGCATCGCGTGTGTTTCGAGCAGTTCGGGAAAGGAAAAGATATCGTATTTTTGCATGGCTGGGGCGCATCGCGCTCGGCCTTTTTGTTTGTCGCAAAACGGCTTTGTCTCAATTATCGGGTTACGGTTTTGGATTTTGCCGGCTTTGGCGACAGTCAAACGCCTTCCAAGCCGTATAGCGTGAAAAAGTACGCAGACGATGTTGTGAAATTGCTCGATATTTGCGACATAGAGCGCGCGACGCTAGTGGGACATTCGTTCGGAGGACGGGTTGCGACGGAAATCGCTGTGAATAATTCGAACCTTGTCGAAAGGCTTGTGCTTATTGATTCGGCAGGTATAAAACCGCGACGGAAACCTGCGTATTACGTGAAAGTCGCACTTCACAAAATGCTCAAAAAACTGGGTAAAAAGGGACTTAAGGGATCGAGCGATTACGCGGTGCTATCCGACGAGATGAAAAAGACGTTCGTAAACGTCGTCGGATACGATCAGCGCAAGGATATTTGCAAGATTTTGCAGCCGACGGCGTTGTTCTGGGGTAAGAAGGATAAGGAAACGCCGCTTTATATGTATAGGTTTTTTCTCAAACACGTGGAGGGTTCGCAGGGATTTTTGCTTGACGGCGGGCATTTTTCGTACGTTGACGACTTTGCAAAATTCATGGCGATTTTGCTTGCGTACCTCAAGGAAACGGACTGAAATCCTTTCACCCAAAAAATTGCGATGTTTCATGAAACATTTTTACAAGAGAAAAAGCCGCTAAGTAGTGGGAATTTGCAAAAGAACAATCAATAATTGCGAGGTGGATATGTCTCTTGTGCGCGGCGATTGGTTCTATATCGTGCTGATGTTTCTCGACGGCTTTTTTATGACGAGGCCGTATTTGTATGCGATCCAAAACGACAATTATCGGATAAGCGAGATTTTTAAGAATAAGCGGCTGAGGCGCGTGTATCTGATGGATTTGATTGCAATCGCCGTCTTTTGCGCGCTGTGGCTATTGTTTTATTTGCTCAATGCGAAGGCGTTTTGGGGATTTTTGGTTGCGCTGTTTTTCTTTATCGCGGAATTTGCGTTGTATTTTATGGAAGATTTGCCCGATCGAAAGAAACGGCTGCGATATACAAAGCGAGCCGTGAGGTGTTTGACGTTCGTAACGCTGTTTGCGACTGCGCTCGGCTCGATTGCGCTTGCGGTTGCTACGCATAATCTTGCGGACGAATACCTGAGATATCTCGTTTTCTTTGCATACGTGCTTATTTTTCCGCTGATATTCATAATTGCGACGTCGATTATTAGCGTGTTCGAGAGGCTGAATAACCGCAGATACGAGCAAAAAACCGCCAAACGACTTGAAAAACGTCCCGATTTAATCAAAATCGCCATTACGGGAAGTTACGGTAAAACGTCCGTGAAAAACTTTCTCAAAGAGATATTGGCGCAAAAATACAACGTTTTAAGTACACCCGAGAGTTATAACACGCCCATGGGGATTGCAAAAAGCGTAAATATGCTCGATGCGACGCACGAGGTGTTTATTGCAGAGTTTGGGGCGAGGCGAGTGGGGGATATAAAACGGCTTATTAAAATTGTTAAGCCGAATTATAGCATTTTGACGGGGATAAACGTGCAGCATCTTGAAACGTTCAAGACGTTTGACAACATCAAGCGTGAAAAATGCCGCATACTCGAAGTGGGCGACGGGGCGTGCGTGATAAATGCGGACGTAAGAGAAATCGCGGAAAACTACGTGACGAAACTTAAACAAATACCCGAAACCATATACGTCGGACTTGACGAAAGCGCGGATATTTATGCTACGAATCTAAACGTATCGAAAGAGGGAAGTGAGTTCGATATCGTGATTGGGGACGACGTTTATCGCGCGCAGACGAGAGTGCTTGGAATCCACAACGTGCAAAATATTATGCTTGCCGTCGGTATGGCGATCAAACTCGGCGTGGAAATGCCGTATATCCTAAACGCAATTGACGGACTTCAACCCGTTGCGCATAGGCAACAACTTATCGAGGGGAACGGCGTGACTATCATTGACGATAGTTTCAATTCAAATCCCGACGGGGCGAAATGTGCATTGCAAACGCTTGCGCTGTTTGACAAACGCAAGGTTGTCGTAACGCCCGGATTTGTGGAACTCGGCGAAAGAGAAGGGGAGGAAAATTACGTATTGGGCAAACGAATGTCCGAGGTTGCGGATGTTGTTTTGCTGATCGGCGAAAAGCGGACGGAGAGCATAAAACGAGGGTTGCGAGATAGTGATTTTCACGGTGAAATATTCGTTTACGACAGCCTAAAATCGTGTCAAGACGAGTTTGCAAACGTTCTGAAACTCGATGACGTGATGTTGATGCTAAATGACCTTCCTGACATATACGACGACAAAATGTAAGAAAAGTATTCTATAAAAGTGCGATTTTTAGGTAAATGTATTCTAAAAATATAAAGAATGTAGAATAAAATCGCAAGATAAATCACAATATTGCAAAAATACACATATGAGTAAAAATGCAAAACGACGCAAAAAACACATATAAGTAAAACGCCAATCGGCGCAAAAATCACATATAAAATTTACCGCTCATATACTGACACAAATAAGTTCGAGGTGTGTATGAAAAAGAAAGTTGCGCTTATGTTTGGCGGTCGTTCGCTTGAAAGAGAAATATCGATTATAACTGCGATGCAGGTACTTTCAAACATCGATAAATCGCTTTTCGACGTTGAACCCGTGTATATGTTCGAGGGGGATTTCTACGTCGGCGGAGTAGATAAAATAGCGAGTTTTGTAAACTTCAATCCGTCACTTCATAAGAAGGTGTTTTTGATAAAAGGCGAGTTTTTTAAGTTGAAGAGGGACAAGCTTTGTAAGTTCTTTAAGCCCGACGTTGCGCTGCTTTGTTGCCACGGTGGCGAGGGTGAAAACGGGACGTTGCAGGCTTTGCTCGAGTATAACGATATTCCTTATACGTCGTCGGATACGTTGTCGTCTGCCGTGTGTATGGACAAAGGCGTGTCCAAGCGCATTTTTGAAAACTTGCTGCTTAACGTTTTGCCGTATGAAATCGTGTGCAAAAGCGAGTTTGAAGAGGACGAAAACGCAACTATTGAGCGTATCGAGAGCATTTTGACGTATCCGCTTATCGTTAAGCCTGCATCGCAAGGGAGCAGTATAGGTATCGGAGTGGCAAAAGACAGGGAAGAATTGCGATTTGCCATGCAGGTTGCGGCGCAATACGATGACAGAATTGTGGTTGAGCATAAATTGTGCGATTTTAAGGAAGTCAATTGTGCGTGCCTCGAAAAGGATGGAAAATTGGTCGTTTCCGAGACGGAACAGCCGTGTTCGCCGAGCGATTTTCTCACTTTTGACGAGAAATACGGCACGGGCGGTAAAATGAGCGGACTTTCTCGTATTATGCCTGCGCAAATCGGGTCTCTCGACCTTGTGGTGAAGGCTACGACGGAGCGTGTTTATAGGGAAATGGGGCTGTTTGGCGCGGTCAGGATAGACTACCTTGTCGATGAGAAGAAAAACAAGGTGTATATCAACGAAATCAACACAATTCCGGGTTCTATGGCGTTCTATTTGTTCGAGGGTGTGGGAATTGCGTTCTCCGAAATGATAACGATTCTTTGCAATGAGGCGATATCGAGACATTTGCACGGCAAAAAACGTACGGTGTATAAGACGGACGTTCTGTCGGGGTTTGTTGGTGGCGCAAAAATGCGCAAATAAAAGAAGAGTTTTTAACGAAAGAATGCAATATGATTTTGAAATATGATTTCGCGAGCAACGCGGCTTACCGACGCGTTGTTTTTCGCTGTGGCGACGCAATTGAATTGTCAAGTTATTTTTAGAAAAATTTACGTAGGATTTCAAAAAAGTTGAAAAAAGCGGTAAAATCCATGACAAAATGCCTATTCTGTCATTCGCGATTGACGGAATAGGCGATATAACTTGCTTGTCAAAAACATACAAGTGTGTTATTATTTGTTAAATAATAATTTGAGGTATGCAATGGACAAGATTAAGATGACCACTCCGCTCGTCGAGATTGACGGAGACGAGATGACAAGGGTACTTTGGCAATGGGTTAAAGACATTCTCATACTTCCGTACGTGGATTTGAAAACGGAATATTACGATTTATCCATACAAAATCGCGACCAAACAGACGATAAAGTGACTGTTGAGGCGGCAAACGCATGCTTGAAATACGGCGTGGGCGTAAAGTGCGCAACAATCACTCCAAACGCTCAAAGAGTGGAAGAATTCGGCTTGAAACGCATGTATCCCAGCCCAAACGCAACGCTCCGCGCGATTATGGACGGCACGGTATTTCGTGCGCCCGTGCTTGTTAAGGGTGTAACTCCGCTCGTTCCCACTTGGACAAAGCCTATCGTTATCGCTCGTCACGCATACGGCGACGTGTATAAGGCGGTGGAAATCAGAGCGCACGGCGGAAAGGCTACGCTTTGCTGTGGCGACGAGCAGAAAACGGTGTTCGATTTCGGCGGTGAAGAGGGCATTTTGCAGGCTCAACACAATACCGATAAGAGCATTAAGAGTTTTGCGAGAAGTTGTTTTTCATATGCGCTGTCTCAAAAACAAGACCTTTGGTTCAGCACAAAAGACACGATATCCAAGGTGTATGATCATCGCTTTAAGGATATATTCCAAGAGATTTTCGATGCGGAATACAAAGATAAGTTCGATGAGGCAGGAATAGAGTATTTTTACACGCTTATAGATGACGCAGTCGCGCGCGTAATGCGCTCGCACGGCGGATTTATTTGGGCGCTTAAAAACTATGACGGCGACGTTATGAGCGATATGGTGGCAACGGCTTTCGGCTCGCTTGCAATGATGACTTCGGTTCTCGTGTCGCCAACGGGCGCATTCGAATACGAGGCGGCGCACGGCACGGTTACTCGCCATTTCAGAAAGCATCAGGCAGGGGAAGAGACCTCTACAAACTCCGTGGCGACAATCTTTGCGTGGACGGGCGCATTGAGAAAGCGTGGCGAACTTGATAAAAACGCCGAACTCGTTGATTTTGCAAATCGTCTCGAGAAAGCCGTGATTGACACGATTGAAAACGGAGAAATGACAAAAGACCTTGCAGGTATGTTCCATATCGACGGGGTGGAAGTCAAACCGCTAAACAGCAGACAATTCCTCGAGGCAATCGCAAAAAGATTGTAATCGAGCGGATTAGATGATTGAAAAAATTGATTTTTCAATTGTTTTTCAAAACGAATAATACTTCAAAATAATGTCAAAGCACCCGACGTTTCGGGTGCTTTGTTTTTGACTAGTTTTTATTGTTTTTTGGGTTGATTTGCGATTGCAAACGGACGATGTGTAGGGGATGGTAGGTTGTATTTTTTTGTAAATCCGCTTGTCAGTTTGTTCGGTCGTTTAGTCGTACTTGTCGGCTTAATCTTGTGTGTCGGGCTCGGCGGTGGTGGCGTTGGCGTAGGTTACGTTTTCGCCGATGACTTTGATTTCGTTGGGCATGCCTTCACGCGCATCGTCGGGAAGATAGATTATTACTTGTTTTTCTACGTCAAAGTCCTTGAACATAAAGAAGAACAATCTCTTTATCACCGTGTCGTCACGCTTGGGGGCAGGGGACTCGGTGAGTGTTACGACGCCGTCCGAGGAGCGAGTTTTTATAACTTGGTTCTCGTACTTGATGTAATAATCGTAAGTTGCAAAGCCGATTTTGTCCAAATCAGTCGTATAGACGATTAAGGCTTGTTTGTCTGTGAAATCGACTACGATTGCGTTGAGTTTTGCGCTGCCTTCGATTTCGTTTACGGTGTCTTTGGTTTGGCGATGTTCGACTTCGGTAAAATAGCCGCTGTCGTTCATAAACGTTGAGGTCGCCTCAACCCATTTGTCGCGATTGATACATCCGAGAGCCGCAGATATGATTGTAAATACTGCGCCGACGGCAAGCACCGCAATTGCGACGTTGGAGACGGTGAGGTAGTCCTTGAAAGATTTTTTGCCGTCAGAAACTACCGTTTTTTCCTCTTTTTTGGGGGCGTCGGGAAATTCCCAACCCATTTTTTTGTTGTAGAAATCGTAGTATTTTTTGTATATGTCGATAAAACCAATGCCGATGCCGATTGCAATCAATCCTGCTCCTGCAATCACCAAAAATACCATTGCGCTTTTGAACGCAAAGCAGGACGCTATCGAATAAAACAGCAACAGCAAACCGCCCCCGAAGAGTGCAATCATAAGTGCAATCATCAGGATGAAGGGGATGTTGATGACAACTCTTTTCCAAAAGCTGTTTTTTTGCGTTGCGATACGTTTCATAAAAATAATTATACTATCCTCATTTGGTAAAGTCAAACAAATACTTAAATGCTCATTCAAGGCGTACTTATT
>DBJV01000021.1 GCA_002297185.1 Christensenella sp. UBA767 | reverse complement strand
CGGTCATCCGTCGGCATTCCGCCTTTCGGACGCAGAGGAAACGGATATGATGTCGCATATGTACGGAATTATCGGTTCTCCGCTTGAACCGTTGCTTGCGGCAAAGGGCTATAAACAACACTCCAGATGCTTGCTGCTCGGTTTCTGCGACGGCGAGGACGGATTGCAAAGAAATATTATGCGCAATATTAGAAAGATTGCAAGAAAGTATCACGGACTTTCGCTCACGGGTTACGTTACGACGGCGTGGGAGCATGGAAGATTCAGCGATCCGTATCTCAGAGATACCATTCAAGACTACGGCATCATTATCGATACGCTCGAGTGCGCCGTCAACTGGGACAATATGCCCAAAGTACACGACGAGGTGAGAGAAGTGGTTAAGGCGTGGCCGAACGCAATATGCACTTGCCATATTTCGCACAGTTATCCCAACGGTGCAAACCTCTACTTCATCTTCATCATCAAGACGACGGATTTGGACGCTTTCAGAAAATATCACAGCTCCATTCTCGAGGCAATTATGAAGTCGGGCGCGGCACTCTCGCACCATCACGGAATCGGAAAACTCTTTGCTCCGTATCTCGAAGGCTCTATCGGAGCGGCGCAACTTGACGTGTTCAAAGCACTCAAAAAATACTTTGATCCCAACAACACGCTCAACCCCGGCGGAACGCTTGCGCTCGACGAGCATCCGTCCAATTTCTGATAGGGTGGAGAGGATGATTTTTGCACTTGAAAAGTGCGGAAAACGTGGTAAAATCGTAAAAAGACAAAACAACGTATGTGCAGTTGCGCATGCGTTGTTTTTTATATTTTTTGCATTTGTAAATATGTGATTATATAAATATGTTGAAGTGAACATATAAGATTTTATAAAAACGGGGCGGTGAATACCGCCCTTGCTTTTGATTTTGTGGAATATTCCATGTTTCGCTACGCTGGATTCCCACGCTACGCTCGGAATGACAAGTGGAATATTCCGCAAATATATAATTAATTTATTCGCAAGCACTATCTTCAAGTGTTTTGCGATAGGCGTTTAGTACCTTTTCTTTTATACTTTCGCGAGTTTTGGAGTTTATGGGGTGGACGAGGTCTTTGTAGGTGCCGTCGGGCATCTTTTTGGACGGCATTGACATGAATAATCCGTCTTCGCCTTCTATGAGTTTGATGTCGTGAATCGCGATGCTGTCGTCGATGACGACCGTTGCTACGCCTTTGAGTTTGCCGCTGTCCGTGTTTACGAGACGGACTCTTACGTCGGTGATGTTTGGCATAATTATCCTCCTTATCTTTGGGAAATCCCCTACGTACATAATAGCACTTATAAACGTTGCGTTCAAGGTGAAAGTGTATGTGTGCGGATAGCATACGTTTGTATCGAAACACAAAAGGGGCTTTTGCATATAATGTGCTATGTTTGATTTTGCAAATAAAACGGTGCATTTTATAGGAATCGGCGGCATATCGTGCAATGCGCTGGCAAGGTTTGTGCTGGATTTCGGAGGAAAAGTGAGCGGCAGCGACGTTAAAATTACGTCGATTTGCGATGAGTTGAGTGCAAAGGGTGCAGTAATTTGGCAAGGGGAGGAGCCTTTAAATATCCATGCGGATATAGTTGTTTTTTCAAGCGCAATAAGGGCGGATAACGAGGAACTTGTCTTTGCAAGGCAAAGCGGCGCGAAACTATATGAAAGGCACGAATTTTTGGGCGAGGTGTCAAGGCTGTTTGGGCGGAGCGTCGCAATTGCCGGCACGCACGGAAAAACCAGCACTACGGCAATGGTCACGCATATTTCGAAAAAGGCGAACCGCAAATTTTTGTCTATGATAGGCGGCGAGTGTGTAGATGGAGGCAATTACGTCAATAATACGTGTGCGAGCAAAATCGCCGAACTTAAAAACTGCGTTTTCGTGACGGAGGCGTGCGAGTATAAGCGGCATATGCTTGCGATAAAAAGAGATATCGGAGTGGTGACCAACGTCGAGTGCGATCATCCCGATTGCTATAAAAATCTCGAAGAAGTGAAAATTGCGTTTAAGAACTTTTTGGACGGCGCGCCTATAAAAATCGCAAACGAAAAGGATATGTGCAATTTATACAAAACGCCGATAAATTCGTCAGGGTTCTGCGTGGTGTGCGAGCAAGATTCGTTATATGCTAAAGTGGGTGACGACGGGGCGAGGATATATCAAAACGGAACGTACGTTGCACGGCTGAAACTCGAGGACGACGGCGAGTACAATTATAAAAACGCACTTTTTGCGCTTATGGCGACAAGCAGGCTTGGCGTAAGAATCAAAGACGGCGTGAGTGCGCTTGCAAGTTATAAAGGTGTAAAACGAAGGTTTGAGAGGAGCAATGATATTGGCGGGGNNAGGGCGAGAGTGTATTTTGACTTTGCACATCATCCGCAAGAAATAAAATGCGTGCTTGAACGTGCAAGAAAATACGGCAGCGCAATCGTGGTTTTTCAGCCGCATACGTATTCGAGAACGAAGGCGTATCTACCCGATTTTGCCGACGTGCTGGGTGGCTGCGATTTTGCAAAGTACGTTGTGATTATGCCGACTTATGCGGCAAGAGAGACGATTGAAATGGGTATTGATAGCGATAAATTAGCAAACGCAATTTTCGACAAATTTCCTAAAAAGCAAGTTTATCTTGCAGAAAATAAACAATCAACCGTCGATTTTGTCAAAACTCATGCAAATGAGGTCAATTCGGTGCTTATGATAGGCGCGGGCGATATATACGACTTGAAAGCCGCGCTTGCAAAATTATAGGCGGCTTTGGAAAGACTTATAATATCGATATATGCGCATATATACATATATAAATATATACAAGTATAAATAATCAAAACTATATATGGGCAGATGTCCATAGGGTAAATCGAGGTATCCTCATATCGAAAAGCACGCATATTGGCGTGCTTTTTGATGATATTCTAACCTATTGATGTCGCTTGTTGCCGTTTGCGTTGTGGTAGAGAAACGGTTTGTAAGACTACGACTTTTTTAAACAAAGCGAGAGATTGTTGACTGATTTGTTTCTGCGTTGTAGGGGCAAATCGATGTGTCGTCAAATGATGTCCTCTGCGTTGAAGTCGAGAAGGCGGCGTATGTTGTCTGCCATGACTATGAGGGAGCGGCACTTTGAGGTTGCGTTCTGATAATCGCCGCACTCGAGAGAGCCTTCCGCCTCGCCCATGGCTACGGAGAACGCTCTTACGTCGGGTGAGTAGGCGAAAAGTTCTATATACATTCGCCGCTTTTCCCACCACTCGGATATTTCTCGGAGTTGGTCGAGGGCGGTTTCGTCCTCGGCAAGTACGCCTTGTTCGAGGGATTTGAGTTTATCCTCAAGCTCGCCGAAAGTCTTGGTGACATAAACGTTTTCAAGTATTCCGCCCGTCACGATAAAGATAAGCACTATGACTGCGACAACGACTCTTTTCATCTCACTTCCTCTTTGAGCGTGACGCTCGGATTGTTGGTCGTGGGGGTGAGGGACGTGATTATATAATCGTCCTTGAAGGGCTGGATAAACACGTCGTCGCCTGCAACGAGCGCAACGAGTACGTCTTGTTGGTTGACTCCTATATTGGACAAAAGTTGCAAGACCTTTTCTTTGACGTCGCCTTGGAGTTTGGAGAGGTTTTCTGCAACGAACTCGCCTTCCATAATGACTGCGACGGGGATTTGCGCCTCATTGACGGTCATTTGCACGTCGTCGGGACAGAGAGGTCTGTTGCCTGATTTGGGCATGACGCTGAGGTTGCCGTTGGTCTCCAAAATGGCATATTCCACTTCGCTCGGGTTGAAATAGCCTGCGCCGCGCAATGCCTCCATGATGTCGTCGATGTTGAGGTTGAGTTCTTTCATGACGTCGGGCAAAATGTTGCCTTTTTCGATGATAATGATAGGTTTGCCGTTGAGAAATTTGCGGAATTTGATGCTTTTGGTTGCGAGTTTTGTGATGAGAATATGCACCAAAAACAGCGAAAATACTGGGATTACGCCGTATAGGATAGGTATGGACGCATCCGCCATAGGAATGCATACGAGGTCGCTGGCAACGAGCGTGATTGCAAGTTCGAAGGGTTGCAATTCGCCGAGTTGTCTTTTGCCCATAAGTCGCATAGCAACGAGCAATACGAAGTATAAGACTAAACTTCTTATAAATAGATTTAACATAGCCGTAGTGTGTATATACGGCGAGGTTTTATACTATGCCACTTTGCTGTGTGTGCGGCTTAGAATGCGATTTTTGCGCGATTCGGGGCGTTTGAGAGTCTTTTTAGCGTGATTTTTTGAGATAGGTGCGGTGTTGCGCCTGTTTTCTCGTTTGGAACAGGGTTTGGATGAATTATGAGGGGAATTTTTGCCGCTTTGACGTGTTTTGGGAACTTTATTGCGCGGTTTGTGAGCCTCGTTGCGTGGCTTGCGAGAGGCTTGGCTCGGCTTTTGGGCGGTGCGGCGAATGTTCGAGGTTTTTGCGGTGGGTTTGAGCATTTTTACGCACGCTACGATGTCCGCTATGTCGAATACGCCGTTGATGAGGAAGAAGAAAAATACGAGATATACGCCCGTTACTATGATTGTGGTTATATGACCTGCGTATCTGCGGAGTAAAAGCGCGGTGAAATAACCGGATGCGGCGAGAAGGACGCTTGAGAGAATGAGGGGAATCGTCTTTTTGTGGTTGATGAATGCGCCGACTTCCTTTTTGAGTACGACGAAGTTGCATATGGAGATTATCGCAAAGCAAAGCCCCGAGGCGACCGCCATGGAATATACGCCGATGAGTTTTGGCAGAAAGAATATGCACGGGAGCATGGAAATTGCGCCGAGAACTGTAAATAAGAGAGTGTAGCGTTCCTTGCCGAGAGAATTTACCATGGGGGTTGTGGCTTGCGCCGTGGCTATCGGGAAGAGAATAAGCGAGCAATATGAGACGAAATCTCCTGCTTTTCCGTCGGCAAAAAGGAGTTTGCCGAGGCTTTGACCGAGGGGGAGATATACCGCAAAGAAGAAACTTGCGATTATGAGCGCGAAGAGCAAGGACGTTGAGAGTTTGGTGCGCAATGCCTCTACGTCGTTTTGCTTGCGAAGTTGCGCTATGTCGGGCGTAAGGACTACGGAAAGCGCGCTTATAAACGTTACGGGCGCCATAATAAGTGGGAGCGCCATGCCTGCGACACGTCCGTATTCGGCAGTGGCTGCCGCTACGCTCATGCCCGAAGATACGAGGAGTTGGGGGATTACGAGGGCTGTGAGAGACGCGCCGAGGGAAGATATTATGCGTGTGGCTGAAAGGGGAATCGTGCGCAGGGTTAAGTCCTTAAAACCGCTCGGCTTGGATAACCTGCCGCCTGCGATGAAATATAGAACGGCAAGAATGATTACGCAAAGGGCATCGGAGAGCGTCATTGCCAAGGCTATGCCGTTTGCGCCTCGCATGCTTGCGACTATGCCGCTTGCAAAGATTACGGCGAGAATTATGCGTACGACCTCGTCGATAAGTTCCGTCGAAGAGAACGCCACGAAATTTTTGCGCCCCCAAAACCAACTGCGCAGAGACGCGTACAGGGTGGACGTGACGAGCGAGGGGAGCATTATGAAGAATATGGGCAAACACTCGGGATTGGAGAATATAGGTGAGAGTTTGTCGCCGAGTGCGAATAATACCGCACAGATTATGCCCGATAGGGACAGGCCGAGGATTATCGAGGCGGTGGTGAGGGAGTTTTGCTTTTTGATATCGCCGTTTACGGACGCCTCGGCGACTTTGCGAGAGAGTACGACGGGCGCGCCTGCGGTGATTGTGAAGAGCATCAAAAGCACGCTAAAAGCGATTTGGTATTGTCCGACGACCTCTGCACCGAGCGTGCGCGACATCCACATTTTGAAAACGAAAGACATAAGCCTCGTGGCAATTGAAAAGCCTGTGACTATGGTAAAGGATTTGGCGGTGTTGTTCATATCAAAATGATATGATAAAAAAAGAATAATAATTAAAAATACTAATTAAAAATACTAATTAAAATATGGAATATTCCATGTGCGCCTACGGCTGGATTGCCACGTCACTGCGTTCCTCGCAATGACGAAATGGTGGGACACCCACACCCGAACGAAAACTTATTCGGGGGCGTACTTATTAACGGAA
>DBJV01000006.1 GCA_002297185.1 Christensenella sp. UBA767 | reverse complement strand
GCGCTTGTCGCGGCAAACGGAGGCGGTTACCGCTGGGCAACCGACAGCCCCAAATTCTTGGGCAAGGATATCCCCTCCGACGACGAACAACTTGCCTATTCCACAGGCGTCGGCGCGGAAACGTACGCGATGTTCGTGCATTGCCCCACCCTTGCGATTGCAACGAGAGACTCCGTCGCTTGCGACGTGGATAGAATCGGCGACATGCTCGACCTTGTCAAATGCAAGGAAAAACAACTCATAATATCCGACTCTTGCGGTCAACAGTTGACAAAATCGGTCGGAAACGCGTGCCTTTGCTGGCTGCGCAAACGCCTTGCTCCGGACGGCGAAACGTGCGCTATGCCGACGATGAAATTTGACACCACGGACGGCAGATTGTACGTGCGAGTCAACTCCGCAAGGGGCGCAAAATCTCGCAGATTGTACATAAGCTACGGCGAACCGATATCCAAGGAACGCTACTGGCGAGTGCTTGATATCAAGCAAAAAGTCGGCGAACACGAATACGTTTGCGACGTGCCTGTGTATGACGAAAATGAACTTATCGTGGCATATGCCACCTTCGATTACGACGACGGCGACATCATCTCCACCAAAGTCATCGACGTCATTCCGTCAAAGCACGACGTTACGGCAATCGACTCCGCTATGCGCAATTCCAGCATAATTTACGACGGAAGCATGGGCCTAGGCGGTTTTTCCGCAAAATCCGATTCCGCACTTCTTGACGAGAACTCTCTCAAAGTCAAAGAAGGTCCATTCGGCATAAAAGGCATCACTCTCGACAACGGCGTTTTGTCTCTTTGCCGCAGCATACACGAGATGAAAGCACTTCCCCGCTCCGCGTCCTTACACATCGACGCATACTCAAAAACCGAGCGTAAATTGGAAGTGTCGGTATTGTCATATCCCGATCTAAAACGCTACACCGCTCACGCCAACCTCAACGGCGGCGAGTTTTGGCAAAAACTGCTCTTTGAATGTTCCGACTTCAAGAGCGAAGAAGGCAGAACTCTCTCCGCTTTCAGCTGCGCAAAGGTGATCGAAATCATCTCGGTTGACGGCGCGATACTCAACAATTTTTTGTGGATTTGAAAATAATTTGCAAAAGATAAAATATACTTTGATATGCAAGACTCATTCCAAACGGACATTCCCGAAGTACAGCCCGAGCGCAACAACTCCAAACGCATAATCATATCCGTTATATGCGTGCTTTTGGTTGTGGCGATTGCGGTGACGAGCGCGCTGCTCCTCAAAAAGTACGTTTTCTCGTCCTTCATCGTTGACGGCATATCTATGTACCCCACCCTCGACGGCGGTAACGGAGCAACGATTGAGGGCGACAGCGATGCCGAGCGCACCAACGGCGAAGTCCTTTATCTCAACAAAAAAGCAAAACTCAAACGCGGCGATATCGTGGTCTTTACGCCCGACTGGATTGTGGATAGCAAGACGGGGCAAAAAGCCTCCCTCGTAAAGCGAGTAATCGCACTTGGCGGCGACCATATCCAAATAACCGGCGGCAAAGTCTATGTCAACGGCGAAATGCTTGACGAGCCTTATATAAACAGCGATTCCGTTATGGAAGAAGAAATAGATTTGGTCGTACCAGACGGACAAATGTTTTGCATGGGCGACAACCGCAACCACTCTTCCGACAGCCGAATTTACGGCTGCGCGAGCCTCGATACACTCGTCGGAAAATGCTTTTTAATCAAAGGTCTTGACGGCAAATTACGCAAGCCCTAATCCGCAAAAAGTCGTTGCACCAAGCAACACAAACGATAAAACGCAACGCACCCAAACGCTAAAATCTGTCGCTTGCAACGTACAAGTTGCAAAATCTAAAATTTGCATTTAATTGCAAAATCAATAGTTTATAACACAAAAATACATACTTAAACTCTCGCTTTGTGCGAGAGTTTGTTTTTTGTTTATATTGTGATTTGACTTTAAAGATACGAAATTCTTGTGTAGCGACGGCTTGCAAGCGCAAGCCGTCACCGTCTCCCTCCCGACCTCCCAAAATCAAATCATTTTATTTCTTCGATATAGTGGATGTATTCGATACTCCTCAAAGCCTCGATAATCTCGTCGTGCGTTTTGTATTTCTTGAGTTCTTTGCTTTCGATTGAAAGTCGCAAAGAATACACGCTGAGCCCCGAGTTGATAAAAGCCGAATTGAGTTCCACGTCGTCTATGCGCATGCCCAGTTGACGTAGGGTTGACATAAACGTTTGCAAGTCGTTTTTGGACAACAATTCAAGGTGAATTTCAAAGTGGTTGGAGCGTTGTTTAAGGTATTTTTCGAGAGTCGGGAACGCTTGCAAAATCACCACATATACCACGAGCAACACAAGAGCAATCGTGTATAACCCTGCGCCCACGATAAGCCCGAAGATGCTGCACGACCACAGCCACGCCGACGTCGTAAGACCTTTGATTTGGTTCTTTGCGCCAAACAGAATTGAGTTGCCGCCGAGCATTGCCGTGCCTATAATCGCGCCTATCGAGCATACCGGCACTTTGAGTCCGAAACTTGCGTCGATAAGCATACACGCCGTTGACGACAGCGAGAGCAAAATGAACGTTTTAAGTCCTGCGGTGTGTCCTTTAGTGGATCTTTCGCACCCCACGTAGAACGCAAACAGCACGGGTACCAACACCCTCAACAATATGGAATATACCGTAACGGTATAAGACCATTCCCCCATAACCTTAGCAAGCGGATCGATATAATTCATTTTGCACCTCCTATCTCTTCACACGTTGTCTCGAATTGAGCAAGTAGTATTCTTCTGCGGCATCGTCAAACGCCTTTTCGTCCTCTTGGACGGGTTCGGGAGGTGGCAACGCCTGTCTTATATGGTTGATTTTGTCTATAAGCACCTCGACGTCGTTCTTTTGCTCAGCACCTTCCACCTGCTCGTCAGGAACGACCGTATTTATGTCGTTTGAGTAGGATTTTGATAGATACAGCGCAAGTTTCGCGCACGCAGGGCCTATTAGTTCGTATAGCACGCTTGATGCAAGTATTATGGTTTCGAGCGCACTTCCCATATCTCCGCCAATCGTTCTAGATGCAAGCGTGGCAAGACCTATGGCGACGCCTGCCTGCGGTATGAGCGCAAGTCCGAGATAATTGCGCACTTTCTTGTCCTTTTTGGTCACAAGACATCCGAGGAAAGAGCCGCCGTACTTGCCGAGTATTCTCACAAAGAAATACACCACTCCGATCACGAGCAAAGACACTCCTCCCACCGAGCCGCCGCTTGTAACGAGTGCGTCGAGTTTGAAGTTTACGCCAGAGCGCACGAAGAACAACAGCAGAATAGGCGGCGAGAAATAATTGAGTTGTTTGAAAAGCTTATCGTCGTTTGACGTGTTCATATACACCGTGCCCATCGCCATACAACCGAGCAGCGGCGACACGTCCATAAACGAGCATATTCCGCAAAATCCGAATATCGTCGCAACTGCAATGATAAGCCTATTGTCCGTCGAGCGTTTTGAAATGAGCAATTTGAGCAAAAATCCAAGCACGCCGCCCACCACAAACGCAACGATGTTATATACGATAGGCAGCAGCACGTTTCCGACGGTAACGGTGCCTGCAAGCGATGCGGTGGCAACCGCAATTGCCACGGAAAACGCCACAAGTCCCACAACGTCGTCGAGTGCCACGACCTGCAAGAGTGTATCCACAAAATCGCCCTTCGAATTGGTCTGTCTTATCGTCATCATCGTGGATGCAGGAGCGGTAGCCGCCGCAAGCGCGCCAAGCACGATTGAGAAAGGCAAACTCAAACCGAGTGCGAAATACATCACCAAGAACACCACGATAGATGCAAGCAACGCCTCGAATACGGTGATAATAATATTCTTTCCGCCGTTCTTTTTGAGCGTGGACATCTTAAAGAACTCGCCTGTACTGAACGCAATAAACGCAAGCGCGATATCCGCAAGGAAACTCATTCCTTCCACGACTTTGGTCGGAATAACGTTGATGCAATACGGACCAATCAGTATGCCCGCGATAATATATCCCGTAACGTTAGGGAGTTTCAATTTTTTGGTCAAGCGCGACATAACGTATCCCGCAATCAACATAACTGCGACGGATATTATGACTTGCGATACGCTTGAAAAATTTTGCAACAACATCTTTTCACCTCGACTTTCCGTTTATTTTTCGGATTTGTCTTGCCAAGTTCGTAATGCTATGTTATGATTTTGTCATCATAAAGTCAAATTATGGATATTTATATATTGATAACTATCCGTAATAATCGAGGTGTATTATGTCATTGCTTGACGATAGACTCGACACGCTTATCACCGTGTGCGAAACCAAGAACTTTACAAAAGCCGGCGAGATTTTGTCGCTTACCCAACCTGCCGTAAGCCAACACATAAAAAGACTGGAAGAAGAGTTGAATACAACGCTGTTTTTGCGCAAAAAAGGCGAACTCGTCCTCTCAGCAGAGGGTGAAATCGCGCTCTTGTACGCTCGCAGAATGAAAGCCCTCGCCGAGAAGATGCAAGAGAAAATCAAGAACGCCAAATATAATATCAGCAAAATCCGCATAGGCATCACGCACACGCAAGAAAGCGGTTTTATGGTCGAGGCTTTGTCCAAAATGGCACTCGGCGACGATAACCTCAACATAACATTGATAACTGACAACATAAAAAATCTTTATGATATGTTGGAAAATTTTGAAATCGATATCGCCATTATCGAGGAAAAACCAACCAATCCGTCTTTCAACTTTATGGTTATCGACACGGATATGTTGCTTTGTATGACGTCTCCCAAGAATCCGCTTGCCAAAAAGACGGCAATCACCCTTTCCGAACTCAAAAAGCAGCACCTCATCTTGCGCCTGCCCTCTTCTTCCACCCGTGAGAAGTTTGAAAGCGCGCTCACGTCCATAGGCGAATCCCTTGACGATTTCGACGTAACGATAGAGGTTGACAGCATCGCCACCATCCGCAACCTTGTCAAGAAAGACATCGGCGTATCCATACTTTCAAAGAGCGCGTGCTACAAGGAAATCAACAAAGGCTCGCTCGTTGCACTCCCGATCGAGAATCTAAGCATGATTCGCGAAACCGCAATCGTCTATCACCGCACTTTCTCGCACCCCGACATCATAGAAGACATATCCAAAGCCTACAACGACATGTCAAACGCCCTCAAAAAATAAACGGGGTAGAAATGCAAATCACAATATTTTAGTATGGTTCCGCGTGGTTTAGAGATGCTCACTTCGTTCGTGCCAATTCAAGAAACTCGGCACAAGTATTGTGCCGTTTTTTATATATGTGTGCACACTCTCTTGCACAGCAAAGTGCGCACACATATATAAAAATGCGAGTGCTTTTGCACTCGCATAGTTTCTTGGTCGGAGTAACGGGACTTGAACCCATGGCCTCTTGACCCCCAGTCAAGCGCGCTACCAAACTGCGCTATACCCCGTATATAAAGTTTTTCTTCTTGCATTTTGAAAAGATCTGCTCTTCCATTTCAAACAGCAAAGGTATTGTAACCCAAAAAAACAATTTTGACAAGTTATTTCGCAAATATTAAAAAAATATTGCTTTTGCGCCTCTACCAACGTTACCTTCCATTACATTCGATTCTACTCGCTTATACTTTTATTTGCAAGTTTTGCATCTTTATAAATACCGTTTACAACCTCTTTTGCAATGATATATAATAACGTCATTGAAATACATATGTTAACAAATAACATCCAAAAATTGATTTTTGGCAATCATTGTGTTATTATAAAAGCACGCAAGTTTCCGTAGCTCAGCAGGATAGAGCGTTCGCCTCCTAAGGTGCGGATTTAGCCCGTAAAAACCACAATATATTGTGTTTTAGCAGTAATTTTAAGTCAATATATTGTGTTGAGTAACGTTTTGGCATAGTTTTGGCATAGTTTTCAATGCTGAAACTGTCTTTCAAAACATTAAATATCTTTTGTTTGATAAACTTCAAACCATTGATTTTTCAGCCAATTTGAGTAAAATAAAAGAGATGTCGGATTAGCTCAGTTGGATATGAGCGTTCGCCTCCTAAGCGAAAGGCCCCCGGTTCGAGCCCGGGATCCGACGCCACTTCCGTTGGGAATCGTATCAGTCGGTGCGATTCCTTTTATTTATGCCCAACACAAAAAATAGCCGAGAGTTTCAATACCCCCGGCTATTATAATGTCTGTTTCATAATTTTTCGCGTTTCTTTTCCGAGCCTTCTTCAACTCTACGTTCGATTTCTTTTTCCAACTCGCGGTAGTTTATAATCCATATTCTCCCGTGCAGAAACTTAGATACGTTATCCGACGCCGTGCATCTATCGATTGTGTGCTTATCTACAGCATATTTATGAGTCCGATTAAAACGAATCAGTGAGTCGTGCTTATTCCTTAGAAGCGGCATTTCACACTTAACCTGTTCGCCTTGCGGGTTTATTTTACTCATAAAATCATCTAAGTTTATAAGCCAAGCAGTATCGTGAACATAATATTCGACGCCGCTTTGTTCTGCAAACCGTCGCAAATTAGGGCGTCTGATAATTGTGTTTTTGTCGGCTTGTTTGAATAGTTTTGCTATATATCCGCTTGTTACTAACTTACTCATTTTTGCCTGCCTTTGTGAAGTAGTTGTATACAAGGACGTTGTGTTTTTCTTCAAATTCTTTGATTTTAGCCATGAGTTCCGGCTCTTGATAAGCCCAAAATCCGCCAAAGTTTTCATAGAAACAAACGCTGTTTTTGTCTTTGAAACCTTTGATATAGGGTTTGTAAATATCTAATTTGTTCATAAGTTCGATTGCTTTTTGTTTTTTTATTTCATTTGCGATTTTCATATGCGAAACTCCTTGTTTTTAATGGGTTATCTTCAAACTCCTTATTGTATTTCGATTAAGCCGTCGCTGTATTCTTCTATGCCGTCATATTTGAAACTTTCGCCGTAGCGTTCGTAGTCGATATAATCTTCAAGTTCAGACGGAATATTGTAACCGCAGCAGTCAAGCATT
>DBJV01000078.1:12400-17154 GCA_002297185.1 Christensenella sp. UBA767 | reverse complement strand
ACTCATTTTCTTTACCGAGTATCGGGTGACAATGCTGTTCAACTTCATCAAACGCTCTTGTATAACGTTTGCCTGTTTTTGAAACGCACTTACATAGCAACGTTCCTTCGTCGTTAAGAAATCCGAGACCGGAAATCTTGTTTTCAGAGTCGCCTCTGACTTTCTTGATTGAGTAAACAACTTTTTTCATTTTTCTGGAATACCTCCATATTTTATTTTGCCTTTCGGCAGGGGCAAAGTAGCACGGGTCGAAACTCATTTGATTTGTAAATTATGTTGCAATGGGCAATAGCAACTACAAACTCGCTTTGAGAGAAAAATAGTGCCGTAAAAAGAAAAGAGCCAAACTCTTTCGAGTCTGACTCAATCAGTAAACATAAAAATTTTAAGTGCTATTTTTCGCGGCGGTTGCTATTGTCGCTGACTTGTGCTACACCCCGAGCAACGAAAGGCAATGAAATATGGAAAGTAGATATATCGTCAATATGCGACAATAACCACAACAAAGGCAAATACACAAGTAAATTTTTCGGATATTTTATTATTGCTTTTCACTTAAACTGGCAACAAACATATCAGTTAACGGGGCAAAATTTGATTTTTTATCAAAATATACCCTCTTAACTTGCGTTTTGATTTCTTTTGTGATATGCTTTAATCAGTTCATTGGAGGTGTATATGAAAATTGATTTAACTCAAGATTTGTTTAGCCGAGAAAAATATTTGTCAAAAATAAGAGGCTTTTATCACGAATGTGAACTTATTAAAGTTTTGACCGGGGTAAGGCGTTGTGGAAAGTCTTCTATTATGACCTTAATTATGCGCGAACTTATTGAGCAAGGAATAAATGAAGAAAACATTCTATATTTTAATCTCGATAAAAAGCCTTATATAAGCATCAACACGGCAGACAAATTAGATGCGTTGATTGAGAAAAACAATACTGCACAAGGGAGAAAATACCTTTTTATCGATGAAGTGCAAAATGTAAAAAACTTCGAACCTGTACTCAATGCATGGCGCGAAGAAGGTGATTTTTCCATTTTTATAACAGGCTCTAATTCATATTTATTATCAGGCGAACTTGTGACTAAATTGACGGGGCGATATATTGAGTTTAATATCCTTCCCTTTACATTCGACGAATATTTGAAAGCAAAAGAATATTTTAATAAACCTTTATCGTCAAATCCGCAAATCGAACTCCAAAATTATATTCTGGAAGGCGGTTTCCCCTACGCATTGAAACTTGACGCAATGGATGATAAACGAACTTATGTTATAAATCTTATTGCCGAAATATTTGATAAAGATATTCGAAAAAGAGTAAAAATCCGAAACAAATCCGTTTTTGATGCGGTTATGGATTACATCATCAATAATTTCGGTGCTACGACAAGCATTAACAATATTGCAGAAGATTTGGCAAAGAATGGTATCAATGTCAAAAGAGAGACAGTAAATCGCTATATTGAAGCATTAATTGACGCAAAAATTATTATGTCTTGCAATCGGTTCGATATGAAGTCGAGACGCTCTTTGTCAGGAGAAAAGAAGTTCTATTTATCCGATTTGTCATTTTTCTATGCGTTGAACACCGATAATAGAATAAACTTTGGCCCTGTACTTGAGAATATTGTATATAATTACGCAAGATCGCTCGATTATTCTGTGAGTGTAGGGAGATTCGGTAAATTTGAGTGTGATTTCATTGTACGCGGAACGGATATGCAATATGCCTATATTCAGGTTGCATATACTATCGCTTTAAGTAAGGAAACGGAAGATCGCGAATATCGTCCACTTGAATCTATAAAGGATAATTATCCGAGATATGTTATCACGACGGATTATCTCCTGCAACAACGCAACGGGATAAAGAATGTTAATCTAATGGACTTTATGAGTAAAAATGAAAGGTTTTAAGTGCTATTTTCGCAGTAGTTGCTATTTCCGCTGACTTGTGCTACAACCCGGGCAACGAAAGGCAATCAAATATGGATTTACAATAAAACTGCGTATTATCCGTAAACCATAGAAATCATCTTGCGTTAACTTGGTTTATCTTTGAAATTGCTCCACATAATAAAAAAAACGTCAAACATTTGTTGATAAACAAAGTATAAAACTGTATAATTTAAGAGCAAACGGAATATAATAAAATGAGGAAATATGGAACTTGTTAATTGCTTAAAAAACCAATATGGAGAAAACGAGCCTATCTTTTTTGAAGATATAGCTAATGTTTGCTCCGGATATACAAGAGGACGTGTATATCAACTTATTGATGCCGCTATGAATAGCGGCCTTTTGGCTAAAGCCGGATACGATTGTTATTATGTTCCTACAACAACTCCGTTTGGAAAGTCTTTGCTTAATCCTCGAAAGATAATTGAGAAAAAATATATTTCAAACAACGGCAAAGTGTACGGTTTTTATACAGGTATATCATTGCTTAATAGTTTCGGCATAACGACTCAAATGCCGAACGTTATTGAAGTTTTTACAAACAACGAAGCCACAAAATCAAGACGTGTAACGATAAACAATCAAACGATTATAGTCAAAAGGGCGCGAACTACAATAAATAACGAAAATTACAAAGAAATGATGCTTTTAGAATTATTCAACCTTGCGGATGCTCGTTCTATTGATATACAATCGGCTCAAAAGATTGTTGATTATATTAAAAAAAACAATATATCAATTCAAAGTATTATGAAGTACGCAGAATTCGTTCCTGCGCGAGCTATAAAGAATTTTATGGGTAGCGAGTTGATTATAAAGAGGATACCTCTATATTGATATACGATAATATTCCATATGAAGAAGCAATATCTGTTATTCCCCAAATAATAGATAAGAAAATCTTTTAATTATAAAGACAGGAATTGTTGTGTTGCAAATGAAAGATTTTTGCTTGATAAATCAATTAAGATTTACAAGGGACATCGAATAGTTGATTTGGATAAAATCGGTCTAAAATACAGTAATATACCGACAAATTCAAACACACAATAACTGTTTTTCTTCACATTTAACATTTGAAATGTTATAATGTAGAAAAATTGTTAAACAGATGCCTTATCGTAGTCAAAGAATACGGAGAAAAGGCTTACTCATTTTCGCAGAATATGATTTCGGTGACTATTCCGTTTAACAGACCGAAACAACTCAAAAATGAGCCTGTAAATGAGCCTGTAAAACTCACTAAATCTGCAAAAAAGGTATTGCAAGCATTAAAAACAAATTCGGAAAGCACCATAGATGAAATAGTGACGAGTATAAGCGTATCAAGAGAGACTGTTAAACGGTCGTTGAAAACTTTATCAGAAAAAGGCTTAATAAAGCGTGTCGGTTCAGATAAAACCGGTCACTGGGAAATAATAGAAAGCATTTTATGAACAATATGGAGGCGTGAAATGGCGGATAAACATAATGAAATAACAATCAGAAGTTCGGCTGCGGAGTATCTTGCTTACGTTGCATCCGTCGGTGACGAGGCTCAAAATATAGAAGTCAGATACGAGGACGAGAACATTTGGCTTACGCAAAAATTATTAGGTATGCTGTTTGACGTAGAGCCTCATACCATAAACTACCATATTAAAAAGATTTTTGCTGACAGCGAACTTGTGGAAGATTCAGTTACTCGAAATTTTCGAATAACTGCCGCAGACGGAAAAACTTATGATACCAAACATTACAACCTGTCAATGATTATTGCTGTCGGATTCAAGGTTAATTCGGAAAGAGCTGTTCAGTTTCGCAAATGGGTAAATCAGATTGCCTCCGAATACACAATCAAGGGTTGGGTAATGGACGACGAAAGGCTTAAACGCGGGACATATCTTACGGATAAGTACTTCGACGAGCAATTGGAACGCGTTCGGGAAATTCGCGCCTCTGAACGTAAATTCTATCAAAAAATAACCGATTTATATGCCACGGCAATCGATTACGACAAGGACGCATTGGCAACAAAACGCTTTTACGCAACCGTTCAAAACAAAATGCATTATGCCGTTCACGGTCATACCGCGGCAGAATTAATTGTAGATCGTGCCGATGCAACCAAAGAGCATATGGGGCTTACCACATGGAAAGATGCTCCGGACGGCAAGATTCAAAAGTCCGATGTTGTGATTGCAAAAAACTATCTGAGCGAGTTTGAGCTTGGGCAACTTAACAGAATGGTTACCGCATATCTTGATTTTGCCGAAAGCATGGCGCAAAGAAAAATTCCTTTGACGATGGCGGATTGGGAAAAACGTCTGAACTCGTTTATTGAGATGTTCGAATATGGGCTTTTGCAAGACTCGAGTAAAGTTTCTAACGAAATCGCAAAACTTCATGCAGAAACGGAGTTTGAAAAATACAGAGTAATTCAGGATAGATTGTTTATGTCCGATTTTGATAAGTATATGCTGGAACTTGAACAGCATGTCAAAAAAGATGTCGGGGATAAAAAATAGACTTAGCTTGATAAATCCAATTTCATTTGGTATCATAGCAAGCGAAAAATAGAGTGTCGTTTGGCGTTAAATTTTTTGAAAACGGCTAAAAAAATTGGTATTGTTTTTGGTATTATTTTAGTTTGAAAATTATTTTGAAATCTAAAATTTACCGAAAAAACGAACGAGATTAGCAGTTTTAGACGAAAAATAACGCATAAAACACATAAAATCGTGCGAAATCTGCCTATTTTAATAGGGTTTTGAGAATTTTTCAAAACTCCTAAGCGAAAGGCCGTG
>DBJV01000078.1:10499-12321 GCA_002297185.1 Christensenella sp. UBA767 | reverse complement strand
TTTTGCAAAAAATCAAAAATCATTATCCATAACTTAACTTTTACGGCAATTAAAACATCAATTGTCTGCGTCTTTTTTTCCAAGTTTTTTCTTCAAATCGTCGATTTGCGACATAATTGCGCTCACCTCGGTATCTTCGGCAAACGGCGTTTCTTCTGCGGATTCTTCTTTTTGCGGTTCTTCCTCTTGCGACGCTCTCGCATTGGCAATGATTTCGGAAAGTTCCTTTTCTTCTTTCTCTTCCTCGGCTTTTCTTGCTTCGGCAGCCTTTGCCTGACGTTCGCCTTCCGCATCGATCTTCCGTTTCATCTCGGCTTTGTCCTTTTTGAACATGTTTACCATTTTGATGTAGTCCTCTTCACCGATTATGCCCCGATACGTATCTCCGTCCGTCACGACAAGTCCCCTTTTCTGCAAATACGCAAGCGTGGCGTCCACATCGATTGCGGCGTCTTTTGATGCGGCGCGAAGTTCCTCAATGGTCTTTCCCTCGAGATCTTCCAGCATTCTAATGATGTTAATCGCCTGCATGTCTATCTCGTACATGATCGCTTTAATCTCGCCGTTGGAGAACTCCTTTTTCCAATCCCCGTTCTCTCTGCGCACCTCTTCGATTTTCGCATTATCTTCCGTAACGGCAAACTCCCCGTCCTCGCTTTCTTTGATAATGCCTTTTCCGAGCAAATACCGCATAACGTCAAAAGCCTCCGCATATGAGCAACTTCCGATTGCCGCCACGCTTTCAAGATTGACGGATTTAGTTTTCATAATTTTTCTAAGCGTTCTTATCAACAGCGTTTTGTTCATTTATCCTCACCTTTAACCCAAGCGATAGATTGCAGGACGCACCGACAACGTCTTTTTACTCTGCGGTATTATCTTCTGCGCCTTGTTTTTGGACAATCTTATATCCGTTTTGATCGAGCATCCACACCAAATCGTCCATAATTTGATAGTCGTACTTAATAACGTCTGCATCCTCTTCGCTGATATGTTGTTTATCTGCAATTATCTTGCGGAACTCGACAAGCCCGTCAAAAGTGGTGATATTTCCATGTCGTCTGAGCGCAAGATTTTTGGAATCGCCATTCTCGATTTGCTTGATTGTTGACGGAACGACGCCGTTAGATATCATATAAGCGTTCCATCTTTGATGCTCGAGGATTGCCAAAGCCTGTCTCTTGCTGCCCTCAACGAAGTCTATAGTATATTTGACGGGAAGTTTCCCTTTTACCTCGTCGCCCGATTCGTCATAGCAAATCGGATCTCCCTCTTGATATTTCTTTTCGTATTCGGCATTTTTGCTCTCTGCTCCGTCGGACTTTGGTGCATAATCATACCCCAAAAGATTGAGTTTTTCTCTTATACACATACAGGCATAGACGTTGTTTTCACGCTGTATCTGCGATTGCGCATACCATTTTTTGAGTGCTTTTTCTTTTGCCTCTTGTTCGTCGGCGGCAGTCATTCCACTCTCGACGGCATATGTCAAATGTCTGTCTCTTGCCATCATTTCTTGAGTCTCGTCAATGATTTGAGAGAAGTTATACACAAGATTTTTTTCGATGCCGAACGGAATAAATTCCGTCTTTACGCCATCAAAAGTCTTTTCCGTATCTTGAATACCTTTGAGCAATTTATCGTTTCTTATCTTCACAAAAACTTTAGTCTTGTCAAACAAGCCCCATTCTTTAATTTTTGCGACCATTTTCCCCGCCATATCCAAGTTTTCCATATCCGAACCGAACGCAATTATCACGTAATTGAACGCCCCTTTGACAGATATGTTTTCTTTTACGGATTCATAAAATCCCATATCGTT
>DBJV01000078.1:10259-10462 GCA_002297185.1 Christensenella sp. UBA767 | reverse complement strand
GGTTTAGGCGGCAACGGCAAATATTTGCTCTTATCCGCCTTTTTAAGCACCTCGTTTTCATATCTGAAATACGTGTGATTGAGGTTTTTATTGTTTTTTGAATCTTCCTTATCGTAAATATAATAATTCACGTCTTTTTGCACGAACTTTCCGTCTGTTTTCGTCAAAAATTGGTTATTCGCAACGGACGTAAGGAAGAGTTG
>DBJV01000078.1:10028-10224 GCA_002297185.1 Christensenella sp. UBA767 | reverse complement strand
CCAAAGCCTATCATCACCACGTTCATATCCACGCTTGGCCTGATAGTCGCGGTATCGTAGTCGATTTGCTCTTCCGTCATATACCTCGTAAGCGGATAATTACTCACAAAGTCTCTTGCTATCAACTTATACTTGTTGATATAATGCACGCATCCCTTTGTAAGTTCCACAAATTGCAGATACGACGTCATATTTT
>DBJV01000078.1:9804-10013 GCA_002297185.1 Christensenella sp. UBA767 | reverse complement strand
AGGCTCGCCGAACACATAGACGTTGATGCCTCTCTTCTCGTCTATTACGAAATCCGTCAAGTCCATATCTTTGATGACCTTGCTCACTTGTTGCACGTAGATAAGGTTTTGCGCATCGTCCTCTGTGTTGATTATCACATTTATCTGTTTTTTATTGAACTCTTTAAAAGCCTTTACCAACGCTTGATCAAGGTCGTCGCCCTTTTCAA
>DBJV01000078.1:7418-9797 GCA_002297185.1 Christensenella sp. UBA767 | reverse complement strand
CTTGATATGCGCAACCTTTTGCGCAAAGCAAAAGTCTTGTATCTCGTCCGTACTTTCCGAAAGTAACACCACGTCCGTCTTTTCGCCTGCGGACTTAATTATATCAACGTTATGCTCGTTGTACCCGACCACCACGAAAATCTTTTGGCTCATTTTCGTCATTCTGACTTTTCTGAAATAGTTAGACATCTTTCTGAAGAAAAGCGTAACGGCAAATAAAATAGCGTTAAGCGTCACAAGAACATAACAGGTATTCATAACAATTCGATAAAACAAGTTATCCGCCATCAAAGCAGCCACATCTTCAAAGCCATAACTCAACACAACCAATTCTATGGATGCCTTTATGGAACTCAAAAATGACTCCCACAGTGACGCGCCCGAGTATGCAATACCCATCCAATACATCGGTATTGCCACAATATAAATCAAAGCAAACTCTCCTTTTTTGAATCCTTTCAAAAACTTGAGTTTATCTTCTCTGTTCAACAAAAACAGTCTTATTATGATGCCGATCACAATTGCCAGCATACACGCAAGACACAGTGCTATAACTACGTTCATAAACACCCCTCGCTATTTTATAACAATGATATGTTTGTTTTTTATCAGCCCTTATGTGTAAGTTTGTACAAATCGTCAACGGACATTGCGCCTTTGGATATCATAAGCAATTTGTCGTTGTAATCGTCGATTGTTTTGCATGCGACAATCATCATATACTCAAACACCTCGTCGCTTATCAATCCGCCTCTCCAGCTTGTCGTCATTCTGAAGAGTATCGAACCGTCATGCACATCGTAATCAAAGCTACCGTCTGCAAGCAAATGATTGATAATGCTTGTCGCAACCGCGCCTTCGAGGAGTTTGTTTTTATCCATATTGAACGGCATATTTGAGAACAACGATATCAATTGTCTTTGCGGATCCACTTGAATAATGAGATTCATCGGCAAATCCTCTCCTCTTGCCGACACGAGAATTATGAGATTCCCGTCCGTCGTGTCAGTATCGAATTGCCATTTCACACTCTTCAAATAATTGCAAAATCTCACAAAAATCTCTTTTGCTTGTTTTTCGACTTTATTTTCCATCTTCTTTAATGCTCCTTTTTGTTTTAATATCTTTAAGCCTCTGCGGCTTACGTTTTACGTGTTTTTTCTTATATGTCGTTTGTCCGTTTCATTTCCGATATCTTCCGCAAAATTCACTGTGTTAGAACAAAGAAAACACCCTGTTTCAATCACTTCTTAAAGACAATAATATCCTCAAGGCTTATTTCACAAATTTGGCTGTAAAAAATCAAATCGTCCAAAGACGGCGTACTGCGGTTATTTTCCCAGTTCGCCACCATGTTTTCCGAAACGTTAAAAACTTTTGCCAGTTCCGCTTGGCTTATGCTGTTGTCCATATCGAAACGGCAGTTATCGCAATCCACGCCGGCGCAATCGTTAGACGCTGTTCTCAACGCCCTGCAAACGTATTTGCGCAAACGAATGTTGTCGCATCTAAGCAACTTGAGATTTTTGCCCGTCTTGTTCCAATCTATATATTTTCTTTCGGCGTCGTACATTCTTTCTCCCCGCAAGATATTCGAGATATTTAAGGATAGTTATAAAAGATAATTATAATATATAGTTATAGTCTTCCTTATTTTTTAGTATATCATTGTGCCGCCGCCATTGTCAATATCGAAGTGCCGCCGCCGTCGAATAATGCGACGTTTTGTCAATAATTCGCATAAAAGGCCCTCATATTTTGTCAAAAATCCCCCGTTTTGCCGCTCGTTATCGTGTTTTTTGTCGCAATCTCGTACATTTTGTAATTCTTGACTTTTTCTGCTATACAACTTATACTGAATATATACAATGACACACGATAAAGGGGGAGTTCTTTCTTTTTTATGGATACAATCTTCAAAAATTACAGCACATTTTACAACATGGTGCTTTCCACAACCATGATGTCCAACACTCGAACGCCCGAACTTGAGTCCGACGCAACGAAAATAATAGATTTCATCGGACGCGCAATGCGTTTGGACGATGAGTTTATCGAGCATTGCAAACGCACCATATTGGATGATTTGTCGGCATTGGGCTTGACGGCAGATCAACAAGCGGTATATCGCAGCAGAAAATTCGGCGACAGTTATTCCGACTCCGACGTCCTTTTCGACATCAAAGGCGATGTTCTTACAAGACTTCAAAGCCTTTCGCAGATAAATCGCACCGAGATAAACCCCAGTTGGTTTGACTACACTCATTACAAAACTTATCAGGCAGATATCAGATTTTCAAAAATCTACATCGCAAGTGCGTCTGGCAATCTTTTGACGACGAGACAAGTCGGCATATTGCTTGCTTTGGGCATCGGCTG
>DBJV01000078.1:0-7399 GCA_002297185.1 Christensenella sp. UBA767 | reverse complement strand
GAGCAAGATTTGGACGAGGCAATTCACCGTCTTACTCAATGCGTCGTCTGGGGTAATATCCCCTCGATGTTCTATCTTGCATACGCCTATAAACTCGCAGGCAACGAAGGAAAATCCAAAGTTTATTACGAACTTGCCGAGTTATCCCAAAAGTATCTAAGGAGCGGATATACAATTCTGCCCGATGTCGCAAAGAAGGCTTATTCTCAAGAGGCGCAAACCCTTTACGTGTACGTATCGACGATAAAGCAAGACATCGTTTACGCTTACGAAAAATCGGCAATCGACTTTTCTTTCGTCGAGGCAATCACGTCCGACTCGTTGGATTATTTTGAAAAAATGGCATACATCAACGATTACGAGAGGAAGGAGTGGAAAAACGTCACGAATTCTTCCGAAAAACCGTCTAAAAAGCTCGGCTTTAAATGAGGAGGGGATTATGAACAACTATTCTATCATTGACAGAATCAAAGCCGCTTATATAGACCAAAATCTCGAGAGCGCAAAAAAGGTAAATTACACCGAACTCACCAAAGAGCAAGGCGTAACCACCGTCTTTTACGACGAACTTCCCGACACAGAAGTCAAGGGCTACCCCTTTGCAAGCGATTACGTGGATGCGGACGGCAATTCCTACGACGTCGAGGCTTTTGCCAAACTCCCCGAGGAGCAACAAAAAGCCTGCAGACTGCGCTATTATTACCTGCCCTATTCCCACGAACTCTACATCGGCACGACGGGCAGCGGCAAAACGACGGGTTGCGTAGAGCCTCAATTGCGAGCGATTTCCTCTCAAAAAAACAAACCCAACCTGTTCTTGACCGACCCCAAAGGCGAGTTGTTTGACAGAAACGCGCAGCACCTCAAAGATCAGGGCTATCAACTGTTCGTCCTCAACTTCAAAGACCTCATCCATTCGGACAGATGGAATCCCCTTCTCGAGCTTTACGACACCAAAATGGAGATCAAAAATCTCGGGAAAGGCTGCAAAATGCACACGGGTAAGGTAAAATCCGGGCTTGAACTCGTCTATCCCGAAAGCGCGTATTCCTCCGGCTCTTATATCGAATACAGAGGTCTCGCCTTCCCCGACGGCGCAACGTGCGACAACTATATCCAGTTCGAAAAGGATTATTTAGAGGCAAACATCGACTCTCTTTTGAACGAACTTGCGCATATCGTAATAAACGAACAAGGCATACAGGACAGATCTTGGGAATACGGCGCGCAAGACTTGTTCAAAGGCATAATTCACTGTATGTTGGAAGATGCGGTCGATGACTCTTCGGGCTTTACTCGCGACATGATGACCTTCCGCACCATACAACAATACTACCTTGCCATCAAAGAGCCGATCATCGCCGAATCGACAACCCTGCACTCCCATTGGCTGCTCCAAAACAAATCGCGCAAAGCAAAAGCGTTGATGTCAACCGCGCTTTGCAACGCGCGCAACACCATGATGAGCTACTGCGGCGTATTCGACGGCGGAATCAAAGACTGGTTCCAAGGCCACATCTTCGCCCTCACCACCGACAACACGATCAATCTCGACGAGGCAGGCTACGACAAGCCGTTTGCAATCTTCCTTATCACGAGAGACTACGAAAAGAGCGATTTCCTCATTGCAGGACTCTTCATCGACTGGGTGTATAGACAAATGCTTAAACGCGCAGAGGAAACCCCCTCGATAAGACCTCTTCACTTCCTGCTCGACGAGTTCGGCAACATCCCCGAGATAAAAGACTTGGAGAACAAGATAGCCACATCGAGATCGCGCAACATCTGGTTCCACCTCGTCGTCCAATCCTACAAGCAAATCGACGTCGTATATGGCGATCAAAGATCCGTAGTTATTCGCGACAACTGCAACGCGCAGATATTCCTCGGCGCACAAAACAGAGACACCAAAGAGATATTTGCCAACGAATGCGGCCGCCACTACATCCCGTCGCTCGAATCGCAAATAAACCCCGAGATTGACTCCATCCGCGAAGTTCCGCTCGTCCCGATAAGCGACCTTGACTTGATAAAACCGGGACAAATGTACCTCAAACGTCTGTATATGCCCGTCGTAACCACTCAGTTTATCAGAAGTTACGTCTGTGCAAAACAAGGCGCGTTCGTAGGTTTCAACGACAGCGAAGGCTTGAAGAGATGCACTCCGACCACGATCGAGTCGTTCACTGCGCCGAAATTCACCTTCAAGAAACTCTCCGAGAAACCCAAGAGACAAAGACCTTCTTTTGACGACTTTGATTTCTGATTTTTCGGTAAAAAGCACAATCTCATATAGGATTACATATTTGCAATACAATCCCGTATAATCGCAAAATCGGCACTTTATAGGCGCAAAACGCACGCATAAAGTGTGCGTCGGACAAACGGATAGCCTTTAAGCCCCATAGGCTGTCCGTTTTCCGACAAGATAAAGGAGGACAAATCGTGAGATATTACGTCGTTTCGGACATACACGGTTTTTACACCGAAATGAAACAAGCCCTTGAAGAAAAGGGTTTCTTTTTGGATACACTTCCGCACAAACTCATAATCTGCGGCGACCTTATGGATCGCGGCTACGAGGCAAGAGAAGTCCAACAGTTCATCCTCGACCTCATGGCAAAAGACGAGGTTATTCTCATCCGCGGCAACCACGAAGATCTTATGATGGACATGATCTACAATTGGAAGAACAAATCCTATCTTCTCCCCCATCACAGATCCAACAAGACAACCGAAACCGCCCTACAATTGACCGATGCGGTGGGCATTCTCGACGACAATTGCAACGAGGTAAAAGAGCAATTGCTCGACTCCCCGTTTGTCAAAGAGATAATCCCTTCCATGATTCAATTTTACGAAACGAAACACTATATCTTCGTCCACGGCTGGATACCCTGCTGCCGCTTTGTGGAAAACAGAGTCCAAAGATTCGAAGTCGTTGACGACTGGCGCAATGCAGATCCCGAGGACTGGTATTTCGCAAGATGGACAAACGGCATGGAGGCTTGGAACGGCGGCGTTCGCGAGGAAGGCAAAACCATCGTTTGCGGACATTGGCATTGCTCCTACGGACATTCCGTCATCGAGCATAAAGGCAGCGAATTTGGCGTAGATGCCGGCTACACCCCCTTCTACGGCGACGGCATAATCGCAATCGACGCCTGCACGGCAGTAAGCGGCAAAGTCAACTGCATAGTTATAGACGACGAGGAATTATAATGATAACTTTTTCAACCAAAAGAGCGGATATAAAAAGACGTGCGTTAGACGTCACGTCTGCGGAATTGTTGGTGTTTACGATAATTGCGGCAATTATGTTTGCCCTGTCGTTGTATTTCCTTATCGTCGGGTTTTTGTCCGACAAAGAGGCGCTCTCTTACGGATTCATAATGCTGGCAGCCTCTATATTTATCATTAGTCTGTATGTTGTGTTTTTCCTAAAATTTAAAAAGCAGGCAGAACTGTTTTTCGACAAAAACTCAATCGACGGAGTTATCGATTACGAACTTGAAAAAGACAACGACCGTTTCACCCTGCGCTGCGTTCAAAGCAACTCTTTCACAAGATTTTCAAAATCCGATATAACGTATATCCGCCCTATCGGCAAAACTATAGTTGTCAAATTGAAGGATAGAAGAATACTCCCCTTCCCCAAAACCGACGACACTCTTGCCTTGTTAAAACAACCTTAATACTCACAAAATCAATATTTTATCAACACAAAACGCGCACCGACCTTACGCTCGGTGCGCTATATTTACGTTTCTCTTTTATAATATTTCCTATTAGATACCCTGTTTTTTACACCACATATTTTAACACTTTTCCCAATATCTAAAAAAGCAACGGATAGAATGCCATTTTATTTCATTTTTCACGCCCCGTAGGACAAATTGTCAAAAAATTAAAATTTGTGTGCCGCAAATGTTTGCCAAATGCGATTTATTTGTGTACAATATTCACGATTTCATTGGAATAGATAGCGGTTTGACCGCCAAAATCGTTTAAGGGAGTACACTATGGACAAAATTGCATTGCAAGCCAAATTGGACGAGCAAAAATGGAATGACAGCGTCACCAATCACCGCGATATGTGCGGCGGATACGAATATTGCGCGTTTTGCGACAAGAGCGCCGCTCTTCCCTGCGCGTCCGCATACGAAGAGATGAACAAGCCCAAAGTTGTGGAAAAGCCGCAACCTGCAGCAGTCGAAAACGTCGAAGAGCAAGACGTAACCACGCTTGACTCCTCTCTCGGCAAGAAATTCGACTACGACAAAGTCATGGCAAAGAAAGCGGCAAGAAAGAGCCTCACCTTTGCAGAGAAATACGCACTTTCCGACGACATCGTCAAAGAGCGTTACGCAATCCTCAAAGACGCACTCACCGCAACCCCGAAAGGCACACCCAAAATCAAGAGCCGTATCAGCAAGCAATGCGACACCTATCGCAGAGAAGGCGACATCGTTGCAAAAGTCACCATCATCGGCACGTCTTTGCGCATCAACCTTCCCCTCGATCCCGACGCACCCGAGTTCAACGACGGTCGCACACCGCACACCGCAACTGGACACAAGAAAGTGTATGAGGAAGTCCCCTTCCAATTCAAGGTCAACAGCAAACTCGCTCTCAAGCGCGCCCTTGCCCTCATCGATCTCGTGAAGTAATCCATACGGATATAAATTGATTACATAATCAAAAAACAAAACTCAAATAACACAAACGCTATGCAACGTCGCATAGCGTTTATTTTTGCAACAAATTAGATTTGCTATTTTGTTGTGCAATATTTCACGTTCTCAATTGATTTTATATTTCACTCACTCTATTAATACGTTATAAACGTGCCGCAATTGCCCTCGGGCTTTTTCCGAAAGGCTCCAAAAAATTTCTCAAAAAAATTTGCGAAAATCTATTGACATACGCCTAAAATATGGTATCATTCCAAATGTATTTTTTTTGAGGAAGTCGCAAATTTGCGTTGCGAATCGCACCTCAAAGATATACACTCCAACCCCCAATAACAAGACCTAAAAAGGCGTTTTTTCTTTTGACTGACTCGGTTAGTTAAAAAAAAACGCCTTTTTTTTGTTTTTTAAGGGCAAAAAACACGAAAAATAAACTGAAAATCATACAAAATCCAACCACGGAGGCACACAAATGAGCAAGTACATTTTCGTAACGGGCGGAGTCGTATCGGGACTCGGAAAAGGCATCGTCGCAGCGTCGCTGGGCAGACTTTTGAAATCGGCAGGTTATAGCGTATATGTCGAGAAATTCGATCCTTATATGAACATCGATCCCGGCACCCTCAATCCCACCCAACACGGCGAAGTTTTCGTAACGCAGGACGGCGCGGAGACCGACCTCGACCTTGGGCATTACGAGAGATTTATCGGCGAGAGCCTGTCAAAAAGCTCGTCGCTTACGAGCGGCAAACTCTATCAATCCGTTCTCAACAAGGAGCGCAACGGCGATTACGGCGGCAAGACCGTGCAAATCATCCCCCACGTCACCAACGAAATCAAAGACCACATTTTGCAGACCGCAAAAGAGTCTGGCGCGGACATTCTCATCACGGAAATCGGCGGCACGGTAGGCGACATCGAGAGCCAACCCTACCTTGAGGCATTGCGCCAATTCAGCCTTGACGTCGGCAGAGAAAACTGCGCTTTCATCCACGTGTGCTTGCTCCTCTATATGTCTTGCTCGGACGAATTTAAGTCCAAACCCGTGCAACACTCCGTGCGTGAACTTCAACGTTTCGGCATCTTCCCCGACGTCGTGGTAACTCGCTCGGACAAAAAACCTCCCGAAGAAATAATCAAAAAAATCTCACTCTTCTGCTCTATCGACGAGAACGCCGTAGTACCCAGCACAACGGTCAAGTGCTTATACGACGCACCCGTGATGTTGCACAAAAACGGACTTTATACAGCCATAAGCAAGGCTTTAAGTCTCGATAACAAATGTAACCTCACCGAATGGAAGAAGAAAGTAGCCACCATGAAAATCACTTTCGACAAAGTGAAAATCGCAATCGTAGGCAAATACGTGTCTTTGCGCGACTCCTACATTTCGCTCGTCGAGGCAATCAAACACGCAGGCGGCGCAAACCTCGTGGGCATAGACCTCAAGTGGATTGACAGCGAAACCATAACGGAAAAGAACGTCGCCAAATCTCTCAAAGACGTTGACGGAATCATCATCCCGGGCGGCTTTGGCACGCGCGGCGTCGAGGGCATGATAACCACCTGCAAATACGCACGCGAACACAAAATCCCCTACCTCGGCATTTGCCTCGGTATGCAAGTCACCGTCATCGAATACGCAAGACACATGCTCGGCATAACCGATGCAACCAGCGGCGAATTTTCAGATAGCGGCAACCACGTCATCGATATTCTCCCCGACAAGAAAGGCAAAAAAATCGGCGGCACGATGCGCCTCGGTGCGTATCCCTGCACCCTCAAAGACGGCACCGTCATTCACGAGGCGTACGGCAAGGATGAAATCGAGGAAAGACATCGCCACAGATATGAGTTCAACAGCGACTATCTCAAAGCCTTCGAGGACGGCGGTCTCGTGATAAGCGGCAAATCCCCCGACGGTCGTATCGTCGAGACGGTTGAAGTAAGCAATCACCCCTTCTTCGTCGGAGTTCAGTTCCACCCCGAATTCACCTCTCGCCCCGACGCCCCAAGCCCCATCTTCTCTGCGTTCATCAAAGCAGCAAAAGATGCAAGAGGCACAAAGCGTTAAGCCTCGCAGCCTATCGTTTATTTGCGATACACCCCTATCGCAAACCCGATATAAACGCATTCACAAACGAGAATTAACCCCAAGCACGAAAAGAGCGTATCTTACGCTCTTTTTTATAACTTTTTTAATTTATTATCTTCAAATTGCGACAAATTTCGCCTTTTGGAGTTTTGCGGCATTAAATTGCAAAATATGTATCTCAATCCGCTTTGCTTTGAGCGGATTTTTGGATATAATTGTTATATAAAGTCGAACAAACCTTTTCAGGAGAACATATGAAAAATCAAACCATTCTCGTCATGGACTTCGGCGGACAATACAAGGAACTCATCGCGCGCACGGTACGCCGCATGCACGTATATTCCGTTGTCGAGCCTGCAAGCATGCCCATCGAAAAAATCAAGGAACTCGATCCTATCGGCATCATTTTCACGGGCGGCCCCAACAGCGTGTATCTCGAAAATTCGCCAAAATGCGACAATGCGCTTTTCGACCTCGGCATCCCCGTACTCGGGATTTGCTACGGCATGCAATACATCGCGCACTCATTCGGCGGCAAAGTCGAGCCGGGCAAAGTGCGAGAATACGGTCCTACAAACGTCCATATCGGCAAGTCATCGCTCTTTGAAGGTCT
>DBJV01000055.1 GCA_002297185.1 Christensenella sp. UBA767 | reverse complement strand
TGCCGGCGTGTCCGGAAAGAGGGGGCAATTGCATTTAAGGAGTTACGACTACACTCTATACAGTTTGAAATATTGAGGTAAGAAACATGAAAATAAACGTTATTATTACTGCCGGGGGGACGTCGCAGCGATACGGGGTGGAAAACAAGCTTTTTGCGCCGTGTGGGGCGACTTGCGTTATCGTGGAGGCGATAAAGCCGTTTCTGCAATTTGAGGAAATAAGCAAAATTATCGTGGCGATACACCCTTCTTTCAGCGACGAATTGCTCAACTCGCTTGAAAACGCGCATATCGAGGACAATCGCATCAAACTCACCAACGGCGGCGAGACTCGTACCAAAACCGTGAAAAACGGATTGCGCGCGATTGACGACGATTGCGATTACGTCATTATTCACGACGGCGCGCGCCCGTATGCAAGCAAATCTCTTATACAACAAGTCATTTACGGCGCGGTGGAATGCGGAGCAAGCCTACCGCTACTTTCGCTGACGGATTCGCTTGTCGATATCAAGTCGGGCGTGAAGAGTGTGGATAGGACGCTCTATCGCAGAGTGCAAACGCCCGTGTGCGTTGAAAAGACGAGACTTTTGAGCGCATACGCAAAATGCAAACGCGATTTTTACGACGATATAAGCGTGGTGCAAAAATACGCAAACGGCGAAGTGAAAATCGTTGAGGGCGACGAGAAAAATATCAAAATCACAACGAAAGACGACCTCAAAACCAACCTTTGCGGAATAGGATACGATATACATCGCATGCAAGAGGGGCAAGGAATCAAGTTGCTCGGCACGCTTATCCCCTGCGAATTTTCCTTCGTTGCACACAGCGACGGCGACGTTGCGGTGCATGCGCTTATGGACGCAATCCTCTCGGCGATAGGCGAAAAAGATATCGGACATCTCTTCCCCGTTGACGATACTCGCTACGACGGGGCGGACAGTATAGACCTACTTCGCACCGTTTTGCAAAAAGCGACGGACAAGGGATATCACGTGATAAACGCATCCATATCCATAATTGCGGAAAGACCGATGCTTGCGCCGTATATTGACGCGATGCGCAACAATTTGAGCGCAGTTCTTCAAATTCCGTGTCAAAAAATCGGCATAACCGCAACGACGAACGAACAAGTGGGCGACCTCGGAGATTGCAAGTCAATTGCAAGTTTTGCGACGGTTTTGCTTGGATAAAACACACTAAATAGCCGAAATTTTGCCAAATGCAACCGATAGTTGCGCATTTGACAAGCAGAATGGGTGGCGCAACCGACACGTTTTTTGCCAAAATAAAGGCACAAAAACAAACGAGGTAGAATATGGACATTTCAACTGCAAACAGATTATACGAACTTAGAAAACAACACGGGCTTTCGCAAGACGAACTTGCAGATAAGCTCAACGTATCGCGCCAAGCCGTATCCAAATGGGAACGCTCGGAAAGCTCTCCCGACACGGACAATCTTATCGCGCTTGCGAAGTTGTACGGAATAAGCCTTGACGAACTTTTGAATTACACTCCTCAAAAGACGAGCGAGGTTGAACAAGACGCATCTGCGGACACGCAAGATAGCGAGGATAATACACAAGAGACGACGCAAGAAACTACGAGCGGATTTGTGTATGACGACGACGGCGACCACGTACACATTGACGAGAACGGTATTCACGTGCGCGACAAGGACGGTTCTAACGTCGTTATCAAAGGCGGCATTGCGAAACTTGTCAATAAAATCGTGGGCGAAATCCACGTTGACGACAAAAACGGCACTTCATCAGAGAAAAACGAAGATATAAACTCCGAAAACAAGCATTTCGAGGCAAAAAACGGCACCGTGCATATTGAAAAAGGACACATCACATTTACGGATAAGAAAGCCAAAAACGTGGCGGTATGGTCGGGCATTGTGGGCGGCGTTACGTTCCTTCTAAGCACGATTGCATACCTTCTTATAGGTTTTCTTTGCAACCTGTGGCACCCGGGTTGGTTGCTCTTCTTCGTGCCTATGATTGCGAGCGGAATATTCGATTGCATAGCAAAGAAAAATCCGTCGTCCTTCCCTATCATATTGATAGTTACGGGCGTATATCTTCTTCTCGGCTGCACCTGGGGATTGTGGCATCCGTACTGGGCGCTCTTCCTTATCATCCCTGCATTCTATTGCGTGGTTGAGCCTATCAAGCGTGCGATTAAGAAAAAGACGGTGTTCAATATAAACGTCAATTCTGCAAACAACGACAATGAGGACAAAGACGAAGATATAGACGCTCAACAATAAGCAAGCGAGAGCGGCAAACGTCGCTCTCTTTTCATATGCTTTTGCGTGTCCAAATCTGTTGACAATATAGATATAGTCTTATATAATCCAAATTGAAAATAAGAACGATATCACCGCCGGGTGAGTGCGTCAAATTGCATCGGTAGGCCTTTGTAGATGCAAAGTGACGCTTTTTTATTGGTGTGAATATGAAAAATCAGACTCTGAAAGACTTTACAAAATACGTATCGGCAAACGTCATTGCAATGATAGGCTTGTCTTGCTATATCCTTGCGGATACGTTTTTCATATCCAAAAAACTCGGAGAGGCAGGGCTTGCGGCACTCAATCTGTCTATGCCCTCTTTCAGTCTCGTGTTTTCGCTGGGTATGCTGTTTGCAATAGGCGGCGCAACGAGATTTGCAATTCACAAAGGCGCGGGAGATACCAAAGGGGCGAACAGCGTGTTTACGCACACGGTGATTATCGTGGGTTGTTTTGCGGCGATATTCGTGCTGCTCGGGGCGTTTTTGAGCGGACCGATTGCAACCTTCCTCGGAGCAGACGGCGCAACGTACGATTATAGCAAGACGTACGTGCAGATTATGCTTTGCTTTGCGCCCTTCTTTATGTTCAATAACACCATGCAGAACTTCGTGCGCAACGACGGCGCGCCGAGGCTTGCTATGATTGCGTCGCTGACAGGCAATCTTTTCAATATTCTATTCGACTATATTCTCGTTTTTCCGTGCAATATGGGGATGCTGGGAGCCGCGCTTGCGACGGGCTTTTCGCCTATCGTGAGCATGTCGATACTCTCAATCTTCTTCCTTCGCAAGAAGAACTCTTTCCGCATAGAAAAAACCAAAATTTCCTTGCGTACGTACGGCGGAATTTGCTCACTCGGACTTGCGTCGTTTATATCGGAGTTCGGTTTCGGCATCGTCATGATGCTCATAAACAAGCTCTTCAAATCCCTCGGCGGAGATACTGCCGTGGCGGCGTTTGCAATCGTCATAAACGTGTTCTACGTTGTGAACGCAATCTTCAACGGCGTGGCGTCGGGTACGCAGCCGATGATAAGTTTCAGTTACGGCGAAAACGACCACAAAAAGATACGTCAAGTGCTGAAATACGCCCTTATCACAGTGGCAGGAATTGCCGTAATCGTGTATTTGGTGCTGTTTTTCGGCGCGGACGGAATTGCAAAAATATTCAACTCGCAAGGCGAAGAGCGTTTGCAGGAACTTGCGTCGCAAGGCATCAGAATGTACTTCATTTCCTCGCTGTTTTCGGGATTCAATCTGCTGTTTTCGGGGTATTTTGCGGCATCCAACAGAGGTTTGTATGCGCAAATCATCACGATGCTGCGCGGCGTGGTGCTGATTATTCCAATTGCATACCTCTTTGCGTTCTTGTGGCAAATTACAGGACTCTGGCTCGCCACTCCCGCCGCCGAACTCATTACGCTTGCGGTTGCGCTGACGATATTCTTTGCCACTCGCAAAAGCCTCACCACCCTCGAGGCTCCTGCGTACGTGAAAGAATAATCGCAAAAACGTAATTCTAACAAAGTGAAACGCTCAATCGAAAATCGGTTGAGCGTTTTTTTGTTGTTGACTAAATCGTTCGTTTATCTCTTAATTTTCTTGTTGCGCACATACGGAATAGGCTCGGGGTGAACTTTTTGCAATTTGCCTATATAATCACAGATTATATCGTATAAATTGTCATTGTCGTACGCAAGTTTTGAAGGGATGACGTCTTTGTCTCGGATATCTCCGCTGTTGTACTTTTCGGAATATATGCCGCAGCCTTTGAGATAATCCATTATGTGATACAAAACAGGCAGTATTACGGACTTAAAGATTTCAGACTTGTAATGCGTATCTGACAATTACGCAGACGATTTATTCCACGGTGTTCTTGACCTGAGCCTCTCAGGAGCGTGTCGGTAGGCAAATAAACCGCCAACCGACAGCCCCGAGGGGCTTTTCGTTTGCCTTTGGCAAAATAGCCTGACACACTCCTTTCTCACGTCAAGAACCTTTCGCGGCATAAAACCGTCTGCAACTGCTACGGATAAAGCGATACGAACACGAACACCGAAAAGGACAAAACAAAGGCACGCCGACAACCGAAAAACACAGTTAAAACCTGAATTTTTGCAAAAGAAAAACCTAA
>DBJV01000080.1:14860-15321 GCA_002297185.1 Christensenella sp. UBA767 | reverse complement strand
GGCTTTGCCAAAAGTGATATTCGCACTTCGTGCGAGTTGCGGATTATTGCATTAGTGCATTCGGCGCATTTCACCACATAGTGAGCGCGATATTGAGATGAAGAATGCGTGTAATATTCCATTAGCGCAATTTTGTATTGCGCCTAACGTTACTCGTAAACAGGCGGAGCCTACGCAAAATCCTGCATTGCGATGATGACAACAAACTCGTTTATTGTCATAAATCGCATTTGCATTTTGCTTTTCTAATCGCGCCGATAATTTTTTGCTCTTGTATCAAGCAAATATAAAACACTCGCCATAATTTCGCAAAAATATCGGCTTGATATTTTTCCACCGCTTAATAAACGTCACTCTTAGACAGGCGGAGCCGTACTTTATAACTCCACGAAGAGTTGTTGTGAGCATACTCATCCAATCTTCCATACAAGCACGAAGTGCGCTCCACCAAGCAAGCGATA
>DBJV01000080.1:8551-14849 GCA_002297185.1 Christensenella sp. UBA767 | reverse complement strand
TCTTATTCTGATAGCGTGTATCGGTTGCGCGGTAGAAAGTGGGAAACCTAGCGTGGTTTACGGCAATAACTTTCAGTTGTTGCCGTCACCACAGCGACGGTTTACCACTTGTTTTCGCAGTACTCGCAGAACGCATACATATCCCTCACCTCCACCTTCGTTCCGTCGTCAAGGATTGCGGTACCGTTCCAAATGCCATGTACTTGATGGCAATGCATGCGGAGAAGGTTGAGGACGTTGAGGTCGCCGTGATGGTCGTAGAACGGCGTCATTGTGAAATCGAAACGTCCGTCTTGCGACACAAAGTGCCATTTATCGGTAAATTTATCGGGTTTGGGGAACGTTTCCACATCGACTGGACCAAACTTATGGCATTTGCCGTCCCAGAAGATAGCGGTCTCGGTGGCGTGCGATTCGTCGCCTATGCCCCAAGTGATTTCAAATCCGAAAAGATGCTCTTTGCCGTCGGGAGTCGTAACGTACTTATTGCCGTTACCCCAGTACCACACCATCTTATACGGCGTATTGACTCTGCCCCAGTCGAGGAAGGCAAACGTGTCTTTCTTATCGAAATTCCACACCTGCTCGCCCCAGCGGAACGTACCCTCGCACGGCATGCTGTTTTGCTTTGTAGTCATAAAATATCTCGTCGGCTTGCCTGCAAACGGAAGAACGGTAGTGATATTTTCAAGCCCGTCCATAATATCCATCGTGAAGTTGCATTCCACCTCTTTGCCCTTGTACATACCCTTGAAATACATCGTCCTGACGTTTTCTTCGGTAACGACCTTCATTTGCGTCTTTCCGACGGTATGGTCGAGTACGTTCGGCTCATCCCCTTTAGGCGGCAACATATACTTCCTTCCGCCGAGGAAAAGCGCGGTGCATTCGAGTATCGTGCCGGGGTGAATTTTGCCCTTTTTGTGCGCGTTGTGCAAATCCGTAATGGATGCCTGCGCATATCCGCCGATAGAAATATTTGCAAAACTGATTTGCACCATAAACTCGCCGTTGGAAATCTGATAAAAATCCCACTCTTTCTTACGCCAACCGGGGCGTGCGTCCTTGCGGTTGTATTCAAAGACGTTATGTCTTGCCCAACCCGGCGAAAGCAGCGTGCCGTCCTTGCCCAAAAGCGTGGTAGAGCGAGTGTACTCTGTTTGTTTACTGTTGACCTTGCCGTCTATCCAACTCGGATACGTTCTTTCCATAATCCCTCCATATCGATATTATACTTTTGTATAATAGATTATATGTTAAGTATAATTCAAAACCGCCCGGCGCGCAATACCCATTTTTCGCGGATATAACGGAAATGCGCCATTTTTGGCAAAACGCTGGATTTGATAACGATTTTTATCTATAATAAAAGCGAGGCATATATGGAAATCAAACCGATAGCACACGTCAAAACCCCTTTCAAGGAAAAATTCGGCGTCCCTCGCCAAAGCGGACGAGTTCCCTCTCTCGCCAAAGTGGTGTTTGAAAAAGAATACCGCCACCCCGACGCATTGAGAGGCTTGGACGAGTTTTCGCATATTTGGCTACTGTTCGATTTCTCCCTTGCGCATAGGGACGAGTTTTGCCCCACCGTTCGCCCACCTCGCCTCGGCGGCAACGAAAAAGTAGGCGTATTCGCCTCACGCTCCCCCTTCCGTCCCAACAGCATAGGTCTTAGCTGCGTGCGCCTTGTTGGCATAGAACATAGCGACGAATACGGCGATTATCTCGTAATCGAAGGCGCAGACCTCATAGACGATACCCCTATTTACGACGTAAAACCTTACGTCCCCACCGACTGCGTAAAAGACGCCGTTTGCTCTTATGCTGACAAACACTTTTACGACAAACTGAACGTAGTTTGGCAATGCGACGCGTCCTCGTTATCCGCCGAAACCCAAGCCACGATAACCGCTTGCATCGCCGAAGATCCACGCCCTTCCTACCAAAACGACGAGCGCGAATACGGCATGCTTTTTGAAGGTTACAACGTCAAATTTATCGTCAAAGACGCCACCGCCTATATCATCGCAATCGAATAACATTTTCACAAAATAACGCTTTTATATATGAAAAACGCACGTATAAACGTGCGTTTCCGTTATTTATCGCCAGATTTAGATTTGTGGATTTCTCTATCCGACTTTGCTCATTTCGTATTTGCCGCTATCCGAGCCGTCGTATGTATAAATGTATTTATAATAGATTTTCAAGTCGTCTTTGATTATCAATCTTATGCCGTCGGCGTTGTATTTATATCTATCGGTTGCAAGCAAAATCGATTGCTCTGTGTCTCGCTCTTTGCCATTATAGTAGTTGTTGTCAAGAGTCCAAATCCCGTCAAATTCCATATTGTATTTTGTCATTTCGGGGTTTTTACATTTCTGGACAAAATTGTACGAACCGTCGCAATTGAGTTGCACGTAAACCTCGTAAGTATATAACTGATTATCCCCGTTTTCTTTTCTATCGAACGTTGCCACATATACGCCGACAAGCGTATTGTCGTCGGTATATCTTTTACCGCTGCTGCAAGCAGTCAATGAGAACGCCGCAAGTATAAGCACCAATAATATAATAAAAACTTTCTTGCGCATATCACACCTCAAAATCTATACTCACCGAAAAATCGGCAAGTGCGCCACCGTTTTTTACGTTGGTAACGTTCATACAAACGATATTACAATGAAAATATCCGTCTCGCATACATCTTGACGACACAACGAACTCCTTTTCGACCAATACGTCTTTTTTCAGATATTCCGTCGTTTCTTTTGCATAAACTTCTGCGGAAGATTCTTTTGAATCGACAATTTTCATTTCATACAACGCATTAGCGGCAACCGTCGAAAATCTAACTTTGATAATCACGTTTTTATCTTTATTGCCTTCCAGCGCATTGAGAAATCTTATCGGCAGCGCATACTTAATATATCTTTCAATTGTACTGTCGTAGGATTGTACAACGCTGTTATAATGCAATTCGCTTATAGGAATAAATCTCGTATATAGCGTATTGGGATTACCTGCTTTCCAAACCATTACGGCATTACCGTCGGTATCGAAATACTTTGTTCCGCCAACCTCGCTGTCAAACACGCCCTCGAAATAGTATCCGCTTTTTGTATATGGTTTTATCGTCGGGACTGTTCCGTATTCCACGGTTTTTTCAAGAGTATCGCCGCCGTTGACGATAGTAATCCTCTTAGTACTCTCCGCCCTATGGTCAAGTTCGGTATGCGGCGTTTGTTTTCCTTTTATCAAAGCATTGCAACCCGAGAGCATCGCAACGCACGCAATCAGAAAAACGACGACCAAAACAAACGATATCTTTTTCTTCATCATTCCACCTCATCCGTAAAAGCAATGTTTATGACAAAATCTTTGAAATACCCGTATTTAAAGTTGTTCGTTCTATTGAAAACAACATATAGAGTGCCGTCCTTCATAAATCGAGCAGGCACTTTCAACGTCGCAGTATATTGTTTATAACTCGTCGTCAATTCGTTGTGATACCAAACGGATTGCGCCGCAGAATTGTCCTTTGAATCGACAAAATACACATAACAACTTTGCGAAACGTCGTCTTTTGCCTTATACGAAATAGTAATTTCAACGTATCTATTCAAATTTCCTTTCGCCGCCGAAACGATATTTTTTGGCAAATCGTAATCGTATCTCGTGTACCAAGTTGCAACCGTGGCATCTTCGCTCAAAACGTCGCTTGTATGCGTGAGTCCGTTTATTTCTTTATACCTTGTATAAAACTCTTTCGGGTTCGTATCCCAATTCCACGGAAGGAGTGATTTTCCCAACTCGTCGAAATACTTTTTCCCACCCGTGGGCGCATCGTATATGCCTTCCATATAGTAGCCGGGCTTTGAATACACCTTCGTATAAGCGTCATACATACTTGCAAAATTATACTTTGTCGGTGCGCCTTCGTCATATACCGTTACGGTGTAATTGTCGGAATATCTGCTCGGATTGGTGTTCGAATTTGGATTGCATGCGGTCAAAACCAAAACGGAAACCGCAAAAACCAATAACAAAACTATCAATTTTTTCTTCATTTGTTGTTCCTCCTAATTTAATTCTAATCACCTAATATACGATTGTCAAGATATAAATCACCCAATATGCGATTATTTACTGGATATTTAACGCATAATAGGTGACAAAATGGAATTAAAAGATATACAACAACGCTTGCGCACATCGATAAAACAATGTGGCATAGAGCAAAAAGAAATCGCTCGTCTTATAGGCGTTTCTCCTCAAACGGTTTCAAAATATATGTGCAAGGACATATTCCCTGCGCTTGACACTTTGGCAAAGCTCTGCAAAATAATCGACGTTTCCGCCGATTATATTCTCGGTCTTGAAAAATAAAAAGCACCTCAAACAAGGTGCAATAGCATTATAAAAGTTTGCACGAATAAGTGCATTCTTTTTTTATTCCACGAAATACTTGCTATAATTCGGTTTAAGCATAGTATGCGGCACGTAAAGTTGCGCGACGAACACCGCAAGCATAACCACCATACAGCCTACAAATTCCGTAGTGCTGCACGGCTCGTGAAGTATCGCAACGCCTGCAATCAGCGAGATGACGGACTCCATCGACATTATCAGCGTGGCAAGTTCGGGCGTGGCGTATTTCTGCCCAATCGTCTGGAAAGTAAAGCCTATTCCTGCCGAGAAAATACCCACGTAGAGTATAGACCAAATATTATTTCCTATTGCCTCGATAGGCGGAAAACCTTCTATTGCCATAGCCGGCAAACTCAGCACCGCCGCCACCAAAAATTGCACGAACGTCAGCTTAAACGGATCGGTATCCCCCACGTACAAGTCAATGAAAATTATTTGCATTGAGAACCCGATTGCGCAAAGCAGCAGCATAAAATCTGCCTCGTTGAACACGAACGACGTGCCGTTCCCCATACACATAAGGGTAAATCCGACCATACCGAGCGCAACCGCAATCCACGAATGTGCCGAAATGCGCTTTCTTACAAGCACGCTGAGCAGCGGCACGATAACTATATAAAGAGCGGTGATAAACCCTGCTTTCCCGAGCGAGGTATGCGCAACGCCGTATTGTTGAAGGTTGTTTGCGATAAAGAGGCAAATTCCGCAAAGCGTTCCGCCGATAAGAGTGGATTTATTCCAGCCCTTTCTCGTCGTTCCTCTCTTTTTATCGATTAGCATATTGACGAGAATCATTACGCCGATAGTCACCACCGCAAGCGCAAAGCGGAACCCGTTGAACGTAAACACAGGCACGTCCGATGACGCACTCCTCTGCGCCAGAAACGCAAAGCCCCAAATGAGCGCGCACATGGACACGAAGAAAATTCCGATTAAGTTGTGAGATGACTTTTTTTGATTCATACTGCCCTTTAGCGATAGCCTATACTGTTATATATATTCTCTTTGGCAAATATTCGGTTAATACTTATGCGATTTGCGCCTTTGCCACCACGTGCGAGAGCGTGATATAATCCTCGAGCGACAATGCCTCGCCCCTTACGAGCGGAGCAAATCCTGCCTCTTCAATGATAGCGGTCGCCTCTTGTTTGGATATTCCGAGCGCAACGGCAAGATTATTTGCAAGCGTCTTTCTTCTCATCGCAAACGCCGCCCTGACGAGCTTATGCACGAGCGCAAAATCTTCCCCTGCGAGTTTATTGCGGTCAATATCTATGCGCACGACTGCGCTATCGACGTTGGGAGAGGGGAAAAACATATTTCTCGACACGTTTCTCGTGATTTTAGCCTCGCCTGTCATTTGAATTGCAAGCGTAATTGCGGAATAATCCGCCGTATTCGCCTTCGCCACGAATCTGTCTGCAACTTCCTTTTGCACCATAATCGTGAGGCTTTCAACGTCCAGCGTACTTTCGATAAAACGCATTGCAAGCGGCGTAGTTATATAGTACGGCAAATTCGCCACCACCTTGAAAGGCGATTGCACGATTTCGCGCACCTCGTCGTCCTTCATTTTGAGGATATCGCGGAATATAACCTCCACGTTATCCACCCCTTGAAGAGACAAGGCAAGCACCGCCCTGAGGTTTGAATCCACCTCGAACGAATATACCTTCTTCGCAACTTTTGCGATCGCTCTCGTAAGCGTACCTGCGCCCGTACCGATCTCCACAACCACGTCGCCCTCGCAAATTCCGCTGTCGGCGACGATAGCGTCAAGCAAATTGCCGTCGGTAATAAAGTTTTGCCCGAGAGCCTTGTTAAAGCGGAAGTCCACGCTTTTTATGATGTCTCTAATGCTGTT
>DBJV01000080.1:0-8488 GCA_002297185.1 Christensenella sp. UBA767 | reverse complement strand
AAGTCGAAGTACAAAAGACAAAACGGAAGTAAAACAAATCCAATCAAATGTTTTCTTCTGTTTTTTCTTTTATCTCAATACTCCGTATCCTCTCGTATGGTTTCTCTCACTTTGAAATGCGCGCCTGCCTCGGCGGCGAGTTTGCCGCACCTTTCTATCTCTTCCTCTCCTATAAAATCCACCACGGACATCGTCGTATCAATGCCTGCCTCAACGCAGTCTTTTGCAAATTTGAGCATGGCGTAAAACGCGTCCTTTCCGAATTTACTTCTGCAAATCTCTTGATACGTATCCGCGTCCGATGCGTTAAGCGATATTGACACGGCGTCTATATACGGCGCAATGAGTTTTGCCACGTCCTCGCGCTTGTTTATAAGGTTGCCCAAGCCGTTCGTGTTTATCCTTATTTTGCACCCCTTGTTTTTGAGATACGGCGCAATTTGCGATATCATGGAGAGATTGCACATAGGCTCGCCGAAACCGCAGAATACAATCTCTTTGTACTTCTTCAAATCGTACATTCCGAGGTCATCGACAAGTTCCTGATAGGTAGGTTCTTTAAGCAACCACAAATCGTTCCCGCTCACGCCGTCTTTGATATTGCGTATGCAAAACTCGCAGTTGTTGGGACAACGGTTTGTGATGTTAAGATATAGGCTGTCGCCAAATTCATATACGTAATTATTTGTCATATTATTACCCAAAAGCAGTTTTATCTATCTCATTTCATACGATAAAACAGTCTTTTTGCATTTTCAGTCGTTATTTTTTCAAGTTCGTCTTTGTTTATACCCAGCACTTCGGACGCCTTATCAAGCACAAGCGCGACGTATTTCGGCTCGTTCATTTTACCCCTGTACGGCACGGGCGTCATATACGGACAATCCGTTTCAAGCACCAGTCTTTCAAGCGGCACGGTGGCTAAAGACTCTATATTATGTCTTGCGTTTTTGAAGGTTATCGCGCCGCCGAAGGAGTAATATGCGTCAAGCTTATCAAACACTTTCACGTACTCGCTCGAGCCTGAATAGCAATGCAAAAGCAAGCCGTGATTGAGATAACTTCTCATATCGAAAAGTATTTTTCTTGCGTCGTCGTATGCCTCTCTAACGTGCAGAACCACAGGCAAACCCACTTGGTCCGCAAGCTCGATTTGCTCCGCAAACGCCTTGCGCTGCACTTCTCTTTCGCTCAAATCGTAGTGATAATCCAACCCGATTTCGCCTATCGCAACGCACTTTTGATTGCCTGCAAGCGTTTTAAGTTCCTCGTAAGCCTCGCCGTTTGCGGTGTCTGCGTCGTGCGGATGAATGCCCACGGCGGAGTACAGTTTTTCCCACTTGTCGGAAAGTTCGACGGCAAGTCGAGAGGACGGCATATCGTATCCCACGCATATTGCGCTCTCTATTTTGTCGCGCTCGAAATCACCGACTATTCTGTCGGCAATCGGCAACAAATTTTCATCGTTAAGATGGCAATGCGTATCAATCATATTTCAAAAACCGCCTCTTTCGAGGCGGCATCGGTTATCTTACCACGCAACCGCTTTCGACGGGTTTTTCGGGAGATACGAGGACGATGTTTTCACTTCCGTCCTCATTCTTTGCGCATGCGCAAAGGAGCATTCCTTGGCTTTCTATTCCGCGGAGTTTCGCATGCTTGAGGTTGAACACCACAACGACGTTTTTGCCTACCATTTCTTCGGGAGTATAGTATTTTGCAATACCGCTCACGATCGTGCGCACTTCATCGCCTATTTGCACGGAGAATTTAAGGAGCTTGTCCGCTTTTTCCACCTTTCCCGCAGTCAAAATCTTGCCTACGCGCAGTTGAATCTTTGCAAAGTCGTCAATGGTTATCTCTTGGATATCCACCACGTTTTCTTGCTTTTTATCCTCTTTTTCGGGTGCTTTTTCTACTTTCTTGCCCTCTTTCTTCTCTGCCTTTTGCTCTTCTTGCTCTTCTTCGACTTTTACGAGACCTTTTTCAATAAGTTCCTTGCTCACCTTTGCCACGTCGATTCTTGCAAATACGTGAGTGGGATTTTCTTCAACTTTCGTGCCGTTTGCAAGCAAACCGAATTTGTCAAGGTCGTCGTAACTTCTGAGCGTTGCGCCGCATTGCGCCACCACTTTTTCGGAAGTGGAAGGCATAAACGGATAGAGCAAACTTGCGCAAATCACGATAGTTTCCGTAAGGTTATAAAGCACGGTTGCAAGGCGGTCTTGTTTGGTTTCGTCCTTTGCAAGCACCCACGGCATCGTTTCGTCGATATACTTATTTGCACGGCGCAAAAGCGTAAATATGTCGCCGAGTGCGTCTGCCGTGCGGTATTTGTCCATATTGCCAAACACCTTATCGCGCGTCGCTTTCGCAAGCGAAATAAGTTCGTCGTCAACAGGCTCACTTACGCCCTTATCGCACACGATGCCGCCAAAGTATTTATTGCTCATAGCAATCGTGCGCTGCACGAGGTTGCCATAGACGTTGACAAGTTCGCTGTTTATCGTGTCCATAACGATATCCCAGCTGATAATTCCGTCGTTGTCGAACGGCATTTGCGAGAGCAAGAAATATCTCACCGCATCCACGCCAAAATAGTTCACCAAATCGTCCGCATAAATGACGTTGCCTTTGGATTTTGACATCTTGCCGCCGTTCATCAAAAGCCACGGATGCCCAAAGACTTGTTTGGGGAGCGGCTCGCCCATTGCCATGAGGAAAATCGGCCAGTAAATAGTGTGGAAACGCACGATATCTTTGCCTATGATATGCACGTCTGCAGGCCACTCTTTTTTGTACAAATCGCTGCTGTTTCCGTCCTCGTCAAAGCCGATGCCCGTGATATAGTTGGTAAGTGCGTCAAGCCACACATACACCACGTGTTTGTTGTCAAAATCCACGGGAATACCCCACGTAAACGACGTACGAGACACGCAAAGGTCTTGAAGTCCGGGTTTTATGAAGTTGTTGACCATCTCGTTTTTGCGAGATACCGGCGTAATGAAATCGGGATGCTCGTCGTAGTATTGCATCAAGCGGTCTGCGTACTTGCTCATTTTGAAGAAATACGCCTCTTCTTCCGCCATTTTGACTTCTCTTCCGCAATCGGGGCATTTGCCGTCAACAAGTTGACTTTCCGTCCAGAACGACTCGCACGGAGTGCAGTACCAACCCTTGTAAGAACCCTTGTAAATATCCCCTTGTTCATAGAACTTTTTGAAGATTTTTTGCACTTGCTCTTCGTGATATTTATCCGTTGTACGGATAAACTTGTCGTAAGTGGTATCCATCAAGTCCCAAATTCGCTTGATTCCTTCCGCTTTTTCATCCACGAATTGCTTGGGCGTAACGCCTGCATCTTGCGCTTTGAGTTCGATTTTTTCGCCGTGTTCGTCAGTTCCCGTTTGGAAGAAAACGTCGTATCCTTCCATACGTTTTGCTCTTGCGATTGCGTCCGAAAGCACGATTTCGTAAGTATTGCCGATGTGCGGTTTTCCCGACGCATAAGCAATTGCCGTTGTCATATAAAACTTCTTTTTGTCTTGCATATTTGCACCTCTTTGGCAAGCCAATGTTACTCGCCTCGAATTTTGTTTTTTGTTTGCCAACCCTGATAAAAACTTATCAGAATTTGAATGTATATTACACCTGATTTTGGTTATTTTTTACTCAAATCTGATTGTTTCCAAATCAAATTTGGGCGTTTATGTTTGATTAAAATTTGCACTTTCGATTGTTCGTTTTTGTCTGTTTTTCAGCCTTTGATTATTGTTCTTTGGACTGCGCTTTATGCAAATTTTGTTTACAGTTTATACATTATACATCTTTATTTGCAAAAAGTAAATAAGTTATGACATATACTCTTGCGCGCGAAAATAAACTTATACTATGAGTATAGCTTTTTTAGTGATAACTTTCGCATCTATCGTGGCGATGATAATAAAGTCGCCCGAAAGTGCGTTCCCTACGATGATTGACGGTGTTGGGCAGGCGATAACGCTGATTATAAAACTCACAGCAATTTACGCCGTTTGGCTGTCCGTTCTCGACATGGCGACAAAGACCAAACTTGACAAAAAACTGTCCAAACTTCTAAAGCCGATTGCACGCAAAATATTCAAGAACGAAAGCGAAGAGGCGTATGATTGGATATGTATAAACCTGTCTGCAAATATGCTGAGTATGGGCGGCGTTGCAACCCCTGCAGGCATCAAGGCAATGCGCGCAATGGAGGACGGCAGCGCAAGGGCTACGGACAATATGATTATGCTGCTCGTAATCAACGCAACATCCATACAACTCATCCCTGCAACCGTGGTTGCAATGCGTGCCTCGCACGGCTCTCAAAGTGCGTCGGACATCATAATTCCCACCCTCATTTCAAGCGGTATCGCAACGCTTTGCGGCATGATAATCTGCAAGGTTTTATCGCTCAAAAAGCCAAAGGACAAAAACACACAAAATGCCATAACGCCTATTTTATCATTGCATAATAAAGGCATAAAGCCTGCGTTTTGCAATTTTAAAGGAAAATCGAGATTGAGGAAAAACAAATGAGCATATATATACTTCCCGTCATTTTGCTGCTTATGATAATCGTGTGCGTGGTCAAAAAGGTTCGCGTTTATGACTGCTTTTTGCAAGGCACAAAAGACTCGCTTTCGCTTGTCAAAAGCATCTTCCCGTATATAGCCACAATCTTCGTTTGCATAGCGCTTTTCAAGGCGAGCGGACTGAGCGAAGAGGTGGCAAAACTGCTTGCAAAACCCCTCGGATATATAGGTATTCCAAGCGAAATTGCCGAACTTATTTTGCTCGTTCCGCTGTCGGGGAACGGCACGATTGCGCTGCTCGAGGACATAATTTCGCGCTACGGCGCGGACTCTTATATTGCAAGATGCGCCGCCGTAATTGCAGGCGGAAGTGAAACTATTTTCTATATTTCCGCCGTATATTTGTCCGCTTGCAAAGCCAAAAAACTACGCTATGCTATCCCTGTTTCCATATTCGCAACCATCCTCGGCGCACTCATCGCCTGCGCCCTTTGCAGAGTTATGTGAGCCAGAATTTAATCAATTTCCCATAAAAAAACATCGCAAAAGTGCGATGTTTTTTGATTAAAATTATGTCATTTTTAGGGGTAATTTATGTCATTTTGACATATGTCAATATCATAAAAGCGAACAAAATATCATAAAAGCGTTATTGCGCCCTTGGCGCAGTGATATTTGCACTACGCGCAAGTGATATTCTCGCAAAGCGAGAGTGATATTTTTGGCTTGCGCCAAAAGTGATATTGCGCCACGGCGCAGTTGTGGAGTATTATGTGATGCGCCTTCGGCTGGATTCCCACGGTCGCTTTGCTGCCCCGTGATTGTGCGCTGATAGCGCAAGCCTGCGGCTTATATTTGCATACCTGCAAATGCAATCACTTCAAAAATAACATCATTCGGAAACCCTTGCAAGCAAGTTTCCTCACTCGACATTGGCGGAATGACAATTCGGAGTATTTATGTGACGACTGCTAAATAGCGTGTTTTTAAAAACTGTGCCAAATCGATGCATAACGCGTTTAATAGTAATTGTTACGATTGTTAAAACTGCGATATTTAGATGAAGAACAAGAAAGAGCCACTTGAACGGGCAGCCTAACGTACTAAAACATACGTGACTGGACGAGCAAGTGGCTCTGACGCAGTTATTCGCTAAATAGCGCAGTTTTAACCTTCGACGACTTGGTTGAGTTTCTCAACGAGCTTATCCACGTCGATGCAATGCACTGCTGCTGCCTCTTCAAGAGTTTCGCCGTGTGCGAGCATGCAATGCAAGCAATGCATTCCGCTCTCTTGCAATACTTCTGCGAGTTTGTCGGGATCGCCTTGTGCGAGAACGTCGATGATGAGCATGTCTTTCGTGATCATTGTTTTTACCTCCGATTGTAGATTATACAAATTTTATTTATATCAATTTGAGCCGCCGCTATTGAGCCACAGCCATGCCGCAAGCACGATAAGTCCGAGTGCGATGAGGATGGTGATGATGACTTTGAGCGGTGATACGGGTGATTTGCCCGTGGATTTGCCTGTGCGACCGTTGATTATAAAGCGGTACGCTTTGTTGCGATACTTGTAGGCGCAAACCCAAAGCGGCAACAGCATGTATCTAAACTGCGTGTCGTTGTAATCGGTATCCACGTTGAGATAATCCACCACGTCTGCGCCGTAGCTGGATACGATTTGCTTTCTAATGGAATCCTCCATTTGTCCTTGCGCAATGGAAAAGCCGTCGTGCAACGAAGTGTCGTATCTCTCTGCGTTGAAACCTGCTATGTAGTCCTTGTTGTACGCCTCGATATTCTCGGTGTCGTAAGGCAAGATTTTGTTGAGTTCCTTTTGAGTGAGTTGGGTGCTTGCCTCGACGGGTACGTCCTCGAAATACTTGTCCGTAGTTCCGCTGACTTTGTACCAATCGATATACGTCTCCATATGGCGATCTTTGCCGCTGCCTACCATTCTCGTCTTTCTCTCGCCGAGTCTGCCCTCGTAACTGGAGTTCGTTTGCGTGGTGAACGCATAGGACGGGATATACACGCCCTTGAAGTTGTTGACGGAAAAGCTGCGTTTGAGTTTAATAGGTGCAAAAAGTTTCTTTTTTATCCACTTTTTGCCTGAATCGGACGCGCCTTGTTGGGAAATGGCAAACGGAAGGATGCTGTCAGGCTTGAGACCTTTGAGATCCTCCAGTCTAATGACGTTGGTTGCGCCGCAATAGGGGCATTTCACCGCCGTATCGTAAGATTCGAGCGGAATATCGCCTGCGCAGTTGGGACATTTATACACTTGCTTGTCCTCTGTAACATCGCCGTGAGCGACCTCTGCAAGATAATCTCTTCTATAACTTATCTTCTTGTCAACGGGATGCGTTGCGCCGCAATATTTGCATTTGAGCGCGTTTATAGAGGGATCGTACGTCATGTCCGCTCCACAGTTGTCGCATTTGACGACAGAAGATACGTTGTAAGAAAAATCGTCAGTCATTTATAGCACCTTTGGCTTTATATCAGTCAAGTTTGGTTCCGCACTCGGGGCAGAATTTGCTGCCTGCTTTGACGGGTGCTTTGCAGTTGGGGCAAGTTGCGTTCAAAGCCTCACCGCATTCGGGGCAGAACTTGCTGCCTTCGGGGACTTCTGCGCCGCATTTGCCGCATTTGACGGTTGCAACTGCGCCCATTTTTGCGCCGCATTCGGGGCAGAATTTCATGCCTGCTTTGACGCTTGCGCCGCACTTGGTGCATTTAACTTTTTGAGTGCTTGCCTCGTCGAGATTTTGTGCGAATTGATTGCCTACTCTTGCACCCATACCGAGACCGATGCCTGCTGCGCCGAACATACCGCCCATACCGGGGTTGTTTGCCGCGTCGCGCATTGCTTGGACGGATTCGTATTGAGCGTAGTCGTTCATCTTGCCGTCGAATACGCCGAGAGTGGTGCGCTTGTCCATTGCCTTCTCGACTGTCTCGGGAAGTTTGAAGTTGCGGATGATGATGTTGTCGATGTCAAGACCGATTTCGTTGAATCTGGGTGCGACTTGCTTTGCTGCGGTTTCGCCGAGTTCGAGATAGTTTGCCGCAAGTTCGAGCGCAGGAATTTCGCACTCGCCAAGCAAATCGGTGAGTTCTGCAAGCACCAAAGATTTGAGATGCTCTTCGATATCTTCCGTCTTATAAGAATGAGTGGTGCCGTAGATCTCTTTCATGAAGAGTTCCGGATTCATTACGTGGAAGGAATACTCGCCGTGACCTGCGATGCGGATCATGCCGAAGTCCTTGTCGCGCATCATGATCGGGTTGGGCGTACCCCACTTCATTTGCGTAAAGCGTTTGAGATTGACGTAATACACGTCAACTTGTTTGGGGTTTTCAAAGGCGTATTTCCAGTTTGCGATTGCGGTGAGAACGGGTGTGGAACCTTCGTCGAGTTTCCAGTTGCCTTCCGTGAAAACGTCGCATACGGAGCCGCGATACAAGAAAATTGCCGCTTGTGAAGGTCTGACGATAAGTTCAGATCCTTTCATGATGGCATATCTATCGTCATACTCAAACTTATGAACGAGAGTATTTTGACTGCTGTCTTCCCATTGAATGACTTTGAGAAGTTGTTTTTTAATAAATCCCATAGATGTCCTCCGAGATTGCTTTATTTTAGATTATTATAGCATACATTGCGCCAATTACAAGAAAAATTATTTGTTTGCATGCAATATTCGCACGGGTATATTTATTTTATATTATTTTTTTGCATTTGATGCGGTTGAAAAGAAGATTGTGGAATTTGTAATTGGAATTTGTATTGGTTGCTGTGAGCTGATAAGAGTTATAGTAAAGAATTTTATTAGTTTAGTGAGTTTATGTAAATATGATAATGTGAAAAGTATTTTAGTATGTTTGTAAAACTGCGATAAATCGATGCATAACGCGAAAGCACCC
>DBJV01000034.1 GCA_002297185.1 Christensenella sp. UBA767 | reverse complement strand
GTTTTGACTGCTTGGACGAGGGGGAAAACGTCCCCGTTGCAAGCAAAAATTTGGGAGAGATTATCACCTGTTTTTTTGAGCAAAACAAAGCCGTTTGGAGTCTTTGAAATAAAGTAGTTGTCAGCACCGCAGACGGAGTGATACTCGGTTGAATTTTCGACAAGTTGAGGATTTGCGATTTCGCTTTTTGCAAGGAAATCGAGGTGGGGACAATAGCGGATTATATCGCTGCCGCAAAGCACTTCTATGCCTATATCCGTCGTGAGCATAACCGCTTTATCGGAAGAGGGAAGAGTGCGTGATTGAAGGGCGTGAAGGTCGATATCGAACGAATTGACTGTAAGGGCGTCTTGTGATTTTATAAGCGTTACGAAAGTCTGCTCGTTGCTTGCGACGATTGGCAATACTTGCAAAAGCGTGCTTTTATCTTGCGAAAAATGACAGATAAAACCGCTTTCTTGCGAATATTGTAAAATTTTGACGAAATTGGTATCTTGTGCGAAGATAAGGGTTTTGCCGTTTATGTAAAAGGTTTCGACGATTGTTATATCGCTACTTTGATAGACAAAGTTGTCATAAGTCGCATTGAGTGCGCCGTCAATTTTTAGCATGCGCATGCACTCGCTGTCAAAGCATAAATACAGTCCTTCTACGCTGCTTACGGGGGTGATACTATCATAGCGGTCGAGCGAGGTTTTTGCGCCTATTTTCATCTCGTCGCTAAACAAAATTACGTCCGTTTTTTCTTGATTTTGAATAAAGACGGTAAGTCCGTTTTTGCCCATGGATGAGGCGAGATATTTTGCGTTTTCGTCTGCAATTTTAATTGTGCTTTCAAGCGTCGTTTGACTATCGAAAACCGCTGCGTATAATCCGCTTTCTTTTACGTCTCGGTCATTAGATTGCGACCTAAAAAACACGAGCGTTTTTCCGCAGAAATTGGCGTAGTCTATAATCGTGTCTTGCGACGAGCCGCCCACGTGCGCAACGTTCAATCCGTCTATGGTTTCGCACGCTCTCGGGAGTGTGGAATAGACGAGCGGGGGCGTGGGGACGTCCGTTTGGAACGTGGTGTTGCCTGCGCCTGCGACTGCGCTGTCGGAGGGAGCGGATTTGCCTATGGTGCTTAAAAGAATGTAACTTGCGATTGCTATGGTCGTGAGAAGAACGACACTCAGCCATTTGGCGATGGTTTTTTGTCTTTGCATTTTTCACCTCGCCTCAATGTATCACACACGACGTCCGCAATTTTTCCGTTGGCGTCGTTTGAGATGATTTTCATGGGTGAGGATTGCGCCGCATTTTCAACCGCTTTGACAAAGTTCTGCGAAAAATCGGAGTCTTGGAGCAGTACGTGCGCTCCGTACTCTTTGGCAAGGTCGGCGTTGTAGATTTGGTCTCCTCTCGAAATGCCTTTGGGCAGGGGAATGAAAAGGGCGCGTTTTTGTAGTGCGGAGATTTCAAAGACAGCAGTTGCGCCTGCTCTGGATATCACGACGTCGCTTGCGGCGTAAAAAGCAGCAATGTCGTCGGCGTATTCAAAGCATTTGTAGTCCTTGTGCGATATTTTTTGAGACTTGTTTTTGCCCGAAACATGCAAGACGTAAAAGTGATTTGTCAACTCGTCGATGTTGACAGATACCGCATCGTTGATGGCTTGCGCACCGAGAGAACCGCCGAGAATTAGCATGACTTTTTTGTTTTCTGGATTGTCTATGCCGAGCGTTTTGAGAGATTGGGATTTGCCGCTTTTGAAAAGTACGTCTCGTAGGGGCATGCCGACGAAGGTGCCTTTGAATTTGGAGTGCGGATTGGCTTTGAACATGGTTGCGCCTTTTTGAGCGGCGATTTTGTTGGCAAGACCGAGCGTCAAATCGCTCTCGTGCGCAAAAGTGGGGATATCGAGTTTTTTTGCCGCGCAGACGACGGGAAGAGATACGAATCCGCCTTTGGAAAATACGCAGTCTGGGTTGATTTGCTTGAGAAGAGACGTTGCCTGCAATATTGAGTTTTTGAGGGCGACGGGGATTTTGAGATTGTTCTTGATTGCCGAAGTGGAGAGGGAGCGGACGAGTTTTATGGTGGGGATACCGTGGTATTCTATGCCGCGGCTTTTGGCGAGTTTGCGCTCGAGCGTGTCGCCGTCGCCGCCTATATATACGGGGGTAAAGCCGCGCTTTTTGAATTCGCCGATGAGTGCGAGGTTGGGGTAGATGTGTCCGCCCGTGCCGCCGCCTGTGAATACTATGATTTTGCGAGATTGTCGGTTTATCGATGAATTTTGGCTCATAATGTCTATATTATGAAACAAAATCGCATAAAGTTGCGTAAATTTGCATCTTGAAATCCGCGCCCGTGCGTGTTACAATATATTCATATTGAAATCAGGCTCGCAGTTTTGCGACAAAGGGGTGTTTATGAAAACCGAAAAATTTAAGAGTTTCGACGGAACCGTTTTGCAATGCTATCTTTGGGATAACGTGAGAAATCCAAAGGGCGTTGTCCAAATCGCTCACGGTATGGCGGAACATGCTCGCAGATATGACGATTTTGCAAATTATCTCAATCAAAACGGATTTATCGTTTTTGCAGACGACCACCGCGCTCATGGTATGACGAGTACCAAACAATCCGCAAAGGGCGTGAAGGGATACCATAAGGGAAATATCTATTTCGATACCGTGCAAGACGAGTGCGCTATTACCAAGATGCTCAAGGAAAGATACAATCTTCCCGTGATTTATCTCGGACATAGTTACGGCAGTATGGTCGGTCAACGCTATATCGAGGAATGCAAGGACTACGACGGCGTGGTGCTTAGCGGCTCTGCTATGATGAAGGGCGCGATTTTGTCCACGGGCGCGGCGGTTGCAAATATGCAATATAAGACGCTCGGCGGCGAAAAGACGGGTAAACTCCTCGATAAACTTTCCTTTGGTAACTACAACAAGCCGTTCAAAGCGGATAAGATTCCGTTTGCGTGGCTGTCGAGAGATAAAGAGCAAGTCAAGAAATATATCCTTGACGAGCAATGCGGAAACGTTATGTCTATTGCGTTCTTCAAATTTTTCCTTTGCGGACTCAAAGAGAGTTATAAGAAAGAGAACCTTGCAAAAATCGACGTCAATAAGCCGATTGCGATTTTCTCCGGCGATAAAGACCCCGTCGGCGGAAACGGCAAGCTCGTCACAAAACTTTACGACCAATACAAAGCTCTCGGCGTGAAGGATCTCTCAATCAAACTTTATCCCGATGCGAGACATGAGATTTTGAACGAAATCAATAATGCGGAAGTGTATGCTGATTTCGTCGCCCGTATTTCATCAATGATTTAAGCGGACTATCCGCCAGATAACTGTGGCAGAGCCACGCCTCGACAACTCATTTACGATTAGTAAATTAGGGTTGCCGAGGCGTGGCTCTTTCTTGTTCTATGACGGATATTCTCGCTTAAATCATTGATGAATGGTAATGAAAACTTATTCGGAGACGGAACTCGA
>DBJV01000005.1:10855-11055 GCA_002297185.1 Christensenella sp. UBA767 | reverse complement strand
CCCCGTTGCCGCAAGGTATGCCACAAGCGAACTGCCGCCTGCGCTCATAAACGGCAAAGGCAAGCCCGTGGGCGGAATCGCGCCGCATACGACTGCCACGTTGAGCAAGGATTGAATACCCGTGACTGCGGTTATGCCGAGTGCGAGATAGCAGGAAAATCTGTCGCTCGCCCGTCTTGCGATGCGGATGCCTCTATAGC
>DBJV01000005.1:9085-10795 GCA_002297185.1 Christensenella sp. UBA767 | reverse complement strand
ACAAAATGAAGTCGCTTTCCGCAAAGGGCAAAAACAGATACTTTTGCCGAGATTGGAAAAGCCCTACCCCGAACAAGCCGCCGCTGCCGAGCGCGTAATAGGATTGAATGAGTTGATAACCTTCCTCGAGCGGAGAATTCCACGGATTGAGGAATGCGGCAAGGCGTTGAAGTCGGTACGGCTCCATAAGTACGAGAGCAACCGCTCCGACTACTGCAGGGATTGCCAAAAGTAGCAGATGCAGAGGTTTTGCGCCGCTTGCAAAGAGCATCAAAAACAGCGTGCCTGCGACGCAAATGGTTATGGACATATTCGGCTCGAGCATCAAAAGCACGCATACCGCGCCGCCGATTGCGAGGACGGCAAGCACGTTGCGGAATTTGCGCATATCCGACTTGCTCGCAAACGAGGCGATTGCCATAACCATAAAAAATTTGGCGTATTCGGAGGGTTGAATTGTGAAAAATCCGAGGTTAAGCCAACGCTTTGCGCCGTAACTTTCAACGCCTATGACGGGCAAAAAGACCATGCCTAAAAGCGCAAGTCCGATTATGTACAATACGGGGGCGAGTTTTTGGAGTTTGGATACGTCCAAAAACGTAATCAACGTCATTGCAAACACGCCGATTACGAGCGCGACAGCCTGTGTTTTCACATAGTGAAAAGAGTCGCCGAACTGGAGATTTGCGCCGTACGAAGAGGCGGAATAAATGAATAAAAGTCCGAGCAACGACAGCGTGAGCGCAATTGCCAAAAGCGGATAATCCGTCTTGCCGTAACCCAGCAAACCTTTGACGGTTTCTCCTGCGCCCGTGTATGCGCCACTATATGCGCTTGCATATGAGCGCGCGACTGTGCTTGCGCCTGCGTACGTATTTGCGCTCGTATTTTCGCGCCCGAACGTACCTGCATATGTATGTGCGTGAGTATTCTTGCGCCCGAATGCGCTTATATGAGCGCGCTCGCTCGGGTATGCGCGCTCGTTTTTCGTGCGCAAGCGCGCGCCCCCGATATCCGTGGGCGCATACGCGCATTTATCGGCGGTAACGTCGTTTTGAAAAAGCGCGCCGCTTTGATTGAGTTTGCCTAAAAAGCGGTTTTTCATTTTGCGAGTTTTTGCGCAATCGCATCGAATACCCTGCCGCGCTCTTCAAAATTTTTGTATCTGTCAAAACTCTTGCTTGCAGGCGAGAAAAGAACGTTTTTTGCGCCCACTTCACTTGCCTTGTCAAGCGCGCATGCGAGCGCGTCCGTGAGATTTTCTCTCACCGATACGTCGTAGCCGTGCGCTTTGGCTTTTGCATAAATCAAATCCGCATTTTCGCCGCAAGCGACGAAAACTTTTACGCCCGAAGGCATATCGGAAAAGAGCGCGTCAAAGTCCTCTTCGCCCTTTTGTCCGCCGAGAATAAGCACGCAATCTTCCACGCTTTCGCACGCGCACAGGCAGGCGGAAACGTTGGTGGCTTTGCTGTCGTTGTAGATATTCACGCCACGAATTTGACGTGTGAATTGTCTGCGATATTTGGGTTTTGCAAAGTCGGTAATTGCAGATGCGACGCAGAATGCGGATACGCCTTTTTGCATACAAACAGCGATGCTCGCAAGCACGTTTTGAATTTCTTTGCCTTTGAAATCGATATCCTCGAGAGCGACGATAGGTCTGCCCTTGTAGCAGGCAAAACCCGACGAGAGATATGCGCCGTCCGG
>DBJV01000005.1:8755-9025 GCA_002297185.1 Christensenella sp. UBA767 | reverse complement strand
AAATCCTTGATATACTCGTCGTCGGCGTTATATACGGCAACGTCCTGCTCGCTTTGAGAGCGGAAAATATTTGCCTTGGCGTTTACGTAATTTTGCATGTTTTTGTGCCTCGACAAGTGATCGGGCGCGATATTGAGAAGTACGGCTATATCGGGTGCGAAATCGGGGCTGTGTTCAAGTTGAAAACTGCTTGCCTCTATAACCGCCGTTTCCGTTGCGTCGAGTTTGTCTGCAATGGAGCAGAACGGAACGCCGATATTTCCGACGGCG
>DBJV01000005.1:0-8687 GCA_002297185.1 Christensenella sp. UBA767 | reverse complement strand
GGTCTTGCCGTTGGTGCCGGTAACTGCTATTTGCTCTGCGACGCAGAGTTTGGAGGCAAGCGAAAGTTCGCTTAAAACGAGCGTGTTGTCAAGGCGCGCGTCAAGCAAGAAATCCTTGTTTGCATCAACGCCCGGGCTTAGTACGATTATATCCGCGCCGTCGAATACGCCCGTACTGTTGGTGGCGTGTTCCGCCTTTGCGTCGTCATCATATACGATGGCTTTTGCGCCCTTTTCTCCGNNTCTCACCAATTCGTATGCTGCCAAACCGCTTATGCCTGCGCCGTATATCACGACGTTTTTGCCGACAAATCTCATATCGTCCTCGCAAATATCAAAGTCAGCGCGCCCCCTATCATGCTTACCACGAAGTATATCGTGACGATTTTCGACTCGTGCAGACCTTTCATTTCGAGATGATGATGGAAAGGCGCCATGAGGAAAATGCGTTTTTTGGTAAGTTTGAAGGAAGTCACCTGCAATATAACTGATATGCTTGACCAAACGTACATTATGCCTGAAGTTACGATTAAAAGCGGATTTTTGATAAATACCGCCACGCACGCACACGCGCTCCCGAGCGCAAGCGAGCCTGTATCGCCCATCATGATTTTGGCAGGATAGCCGTTGAATATGAGATATCCCAGCACTCCGCCGAGCATTGACACGCAAAATACGCCGAGGGATAAAAGTTGCTCTGAGTACTCCGTATCGCCGACGGATATCGCGTCGTTATATTCAAAGAATATAAGCATCGCAAACCATAGAAAATACGCAACAGACGTATAGCCCGCAAGCCCATCCAGTCCGTCGGTGAGGTTAACGGAATTGGTGGTTGCGATATACACGATCATCACAAACGGAATTATGCCCCACTTCATATCCAGCATATAGTCGGTGAACGGCAAACTTACAGCCGTGCCGATATGCTGCGAGGCATAGACGAAATAGCCTGCCGCAAGACCGAGACCTACCTGCCCGATGATTTTTTGATACGGTTTCAAGCCGAGGTTGCGAGAATAGCGGATTTTTATGAAATCGTCCAAAAATCCGAGTATGCAAAAGCCGACGGTCACGACTGCCGCCACGATTGAAAACCACTCAAATTCCACAAGCGAAAACACGAGCGCAGGGATAAGGAATATAAATCCGCCCATCGTCGGAGTTCCGCTCTTGGCGGCGTGCTGCTTGACATAGCCCAAAACCGTTTGCTTGGCTTTGAGTTTGCCCATAATCTTGATAATCAAGGGCGCGATCAGCACGGAAAACGCCACCGAGCATATAAAATACGTGAGAAGTTTGTTTAGCGCGCTCATCTATCTCGCGTACCTCGCAACTACGTCGAAATCGCTGTACGGAATTTTTTTGCCCTTTACTTCGAGATAACTTTCGTTGCCTTTGCCTGCGATTACGAGCGTGTCGCCCTCTTCCATTTCCGCAAGCGCAAAGCGCACCGCCTCCGTTCTATCGACGATACATTTGACGTCTTTGACGGACACGCCCCATTCTATTTGTTTGATGATATCCATAGGATCTTCACCTCTCGGATTATCGCTCGTAAGCACGATATAGTCGCTGTATTCAGAGGCGATTTTGCCCATTTGCGTGCGCTTGGATTTATCCCTTTCGCCGCCGCAACCGAACACTGTGATAAGCCTCGATTTTGTGATTGTTCTCGCCGTGGAAAGCAGATTTTTCATACCGTCGGGCGTGTGGGCGTAGTCAATGATTATAGTGCCTTTTTCACATTTCAAAACGGAAAATCTGCCCTTGACCGCTTTGACTTTGCGCACGGCGTGAGTGAGCGTTTGGGTGTCTATTCCCAACTCTCGAGCAACGGACATCGCCGCCAAAAGGTTATATACGTTGAACTCGCCGTAAAGCCGCGACTTGCCGTCCACGAGTTCGTCGCAAAGGTTGGCAACGAAACTCACTCCGTCTATGTCCTCTCGCACGTTGATTGCAAAGCAATCGGCAGGATTGTAAAGTCCGTATCCGAGCGTTTTGATGTCCTCTCTGTCCTCTAATCTGTTAAACAAAATTCGACCGCTTTCGTCATCGACGTTGACAATCGCGCACTTTGCGCCGCCGTTTTCAAAAAATGACATCTTTACGCCCCTGTATGCCGAAAAATCTTTGAAATAGTCCAAATGGTCTTGCGTGACGTTGGTGAGAACTGCGATATCCGCTTTGATGTCGCCGAGTTTTTCAAGGTAAATGGCGTGCGCGCTCACCTCGGCAATCACTACCTCAACGCCCTTTGCACGCATCTTGAAAAAGAGTTCGTTGAGTTCAAACGGGTTGGGCGTAGTGAGGCTTTGCCCCACTTTTTCGTCAAGAATATAGTGTCCTTCCGTGCCTATCAAGCCCGTCTTTATGCCTGCAAAAGTCAAAATGGAATTTATATAATGCGCCGTAGATGTTTTGCCGTCCGTACCTACGACCGCAATGAATTTCATATCGTCGAGCGGTTTCAAAAACCAGTTTTCGCAAACGAGCGCATACGCCTTGCGAACGTCGCGCACTTTGATGTATCTGACCGCCTCTTTTACGTCCTTTTCCGTCAAAACGACAAAACCCGCATCTATAGTGCCGATATATTTGTTTCCGTCGTCGTTTACGCCTTCCATACATACGAACATATCCCCGTTTTCCACTTCTTTTGAGGATATTTTGATGCCTTTCACCTCGGTGTTCATATCCGCATTAGTCGAAATCACATCGACGTTTTGCAACAGTTTTTCAAGTTTCATATCGTAACTCCTTTTGGGTTGATACACTCATAATAATGAGTGTAGAATACATATTCAACCCAACCGCAAAAGTAGCCACGAACGGAAAATCTTTTCACGTCAAGTGATAAGCAAAACGGCGTTGCGCTTGTCCACTTTTACACCTGCAAGCGGATATTGCGCATTTACCGTATCTCCCTCGCCGTCTATCTCGCAATACAGTCCGAGTTTGGCAAGCTGCGCCCTTGCATTGCTTACGCTCATGCCGCAAAAATCGGGCAGCTCGAACTCTTGTCCGACGATATCCGCCTCTTTGCCCGTGTAGGTCGGGTCAATCGAAAGATACGCAAATATGCTCTCGAATATGTCACCCACCATGGGCGCGGCAACGAGCGAGCCGTAATACATATAGCCTTTCGGTTCATCGACGATGAAAAGTATTCCGTAATTTGCACCTTCCGTCACGGAAAAGCCGAGGAATGAGGATATATATTTGCCTCTTGCGATTTGACCGTTTTCGTACTTTTGCGCAGTACCCGTTTTGCCGAGGATTTTGTATCCCGGGACGTACGCGCCCTTTCCGCTACCCTCGGTTACCACTCGTTGCAGCAGTTCTCGCATAATATCCGACGTTGCCGCCGACACCGCTCTTTCGCCGCCGAGAAGTTGATTTTGCGCTATCACTTGTCCGTCCGAGGTCGTGATTTTGTCCATAAGATGCGGCTTTACGCTCACACCGCCGTTTATTACGCTCGACGTTGCGCTCAAAAGTCCTATCGGAGTGACCGCAACCGCTTGTCCGAAACCTATGCGAGCCAAGTCCACGTTTTTGACTAAATCTTGCTGAATAAAAATTCCGCTCGTCTCCCCCGTCATGTCTATGCCCGTCTTGCTCGCCAAACCGAATTTGCACAAATAATCGTAAAAACTGTCCGTACCCATACGCAAAGCGCAGTCCATAAATACGCAGTTGCAACTGCCTTCCACGCCTTGACCGAAGTCAATCGAGCCGTGTCCGCGCGCTTTCCAACATCTGATGCGTTTGCCGTCAACCGTGCGTGAACCTGCGCAGTAAAATCTGTCCGTCGTGCGCACTTTTCCGGAATCAAGAGCGGCTGCCGACGTCAAAATTTTGAAAGTTGAACCCGGCTCATATACGGTGGATATAAACTTGCTTTTGGAATTTTCAAAAAGCGATTGCAAATCGTCTCGCGGCACGTCGTTCAAATCGAAAGACGGATATTCGCAAAGCGCGACTATTCCGCCGCTCGTGTAGTCCATGACCGCACACATAACGCCTTTTGGACTGAATTTTGCAACCGCATTGCGGACTGCACCCTCGACTATGGATTGAATGCCTGCATCGAGAGTTGTTACCACGCTCATCCCGTCGATTGCAGGCAGATAGTAACTGTTGCCGTCTCCGCTCTTGCGACCTATAAGGTCGGATTCCGTTAAAATCTGTCCGTTTACGCCCGTTAGATACTTGTCGTAATAGGACTCTATCCCCGTCTGTCCGTAGCCGTCGCTGCTGCAAAATCCCAGCACTTGCGTCATGAAATCGCCGTAGGGATAATAGCGGAAATTGTCCTCTGAATAGTAAATTCCGCCGAGTCCGCTAGCATAGACTTTGCTCAGTTCCTCTTTGGTTACTTTGGTGGCAACGGTAACTTCGCTCGTGCGCTTGGAAATTTTCTGCAGAGTCGTTTCATAGTCGTATCCGAACGTGTCACAAAGCACTCTCGCAACGCCCTCTTTGTCGGGAGTATCACTTGGGCGCACGTACAAATTGTATCTCGTGGAAGTGGATGCAAGCATTTTGCCGTTTTTGTCCAAAATGCTGCCTCTCGCCGCGTCCGTCGGCACGTCACGCAGCCATTGAGATAAAGCTTTTACCTGCAGATTTTTACTGTCCACCACCATTACGAAAAAGGTTTTGCACAACACCGCACAAAACAAAAAGACCATCAGCAGTAATACTGCCGACAGCCTTTTTGTTGGATTATAAAGAAGATTGGGTTTTGTTTTATTTGTCGATGCGAACTTCATATTTGGAATCTATTCCGAAAGATTCCGTATTATTCGCTTTTTGCATTGCGACTACGCCGACTTTGCTCGTCGGAGTTACCGCTTTGCCTGCATTGATTTTGGTTGCGTTTACGATGATGAGGGACGCAACGAGCGCGATGACTGCAAGATATACGCCGAGGATGATTTTGCCCTTGGTATTGAGTCTGCCGCGTTGTCTTTCTTCCGTCGTGTCTTGAGTTTTTTGCGCTCTGCGAGCAAACAAGGAAGTGTGCGATTTTTGAGCCACTTGCGCGTCTTGGAACACGGGACCGTTTGAGGACGTGCCTGCAAGTCTGTTGTAGAGTTCTTGATCGCTCAATCTTTCCGTGTCGTGAGCGGTAAACTCGTAGAAGTTTTCGGGTTGTGCAACTCTGTTTTGTACGGGTGCCTGATATTGCATCGGCTCGACGTACGCAGGTTGTTCATATTGTACGGGCGCGCTGTATTGCACGGGTTGTGCAGGCGCACTTGCACGCAAACTATCGTAGAAGGGATATTCACGAGTTTGATACTCGCTGGATTGGGGTGCGACGTACGGACGATTTGCCTCGTAAGTTCTTACGCTCTCTACACTTCTCGGTGCTTGAGCAGGAGCCATATCGAAATTGTAACGCACGTTTTGCGGCTGCGTTTGTTGCGCATACGTATTGCGTGAGGACTTAAAATCTTCGTATGAAGGAAAACGCTCAACGTTGTTTTGTTGTGCTACGCTTTGTGTGTTTCTTCCCAACAATTCATCCAATGTGATTGCCATAACATACCCCTTTTTAGATTATCGGTTTCTCTTTTTTAACCCTGATAGATTGCCGATTTTCCCTTCTTTATTCTCTTTTTGTATTTTATATTGTTTTTATCGTTTTTATCTCGTTCACACTCGCTCGACTACCCTGAGTTTTGCGCTTTGCGAGCGTGGGTTGATTTCAAGTTCCTGCTCGGATGCGGTGATAGGTTTCTTGTTTACAAGTTCAACCTCTTGCACCTTTCCGCATACGCACACCGGGAAGTCCGGAGGACACGTACATGCGAGCGAGAGTTGTTTGAAAGCGGATTTGACTATTCTGTCCTCGAGCGAATGGAAGGTTATAACCGCCAGTCTTCCGCCCTTTTTAAGCCGCCTTGCCATTGCGGTGATTGCCTCGTCAAGCCTTGAAAGTTCGCCGTTGACTTCAATCCTTATCGCTTGGAAAGTGCGCTTTGCAGGATGTCCGAATTTCCATCTCGTCTTTGCCGGATAACTGTCCTCGACTATCTTTGCAAGCTCGAGCGTCGTTTCTATCGGCTTTTGACTTCTGTGGTTTACGATGCGCTTTGCAATCACTCGGGCAAGTTTCTCTTCACCGTAATCAAAAAGGATTCTTGCAATGTCTTGCTCGGAAAACTCGTTTACCACTTCGTATGCTGTCAGCGTCTGGTCGCAATCCATTCTCATATCGAGAGGCGCGTCCTTCATATAGCTGAATCCTCTTTCCGCATTGTCGAGTTGAGGGCTGGATACGCCGAGGTCGAGAAGTATTCCGTCCACCTCGCCTACGCCTATCTCGTCGAGATTTGCGATGAGGTTTTTGTAATCGTCGTGAATGAAGGTCACTTTGTCGAGATAATCTTTGAGCCTTTCTCTCGACGCTTGCAAAGCGAATTTGTCTTTATCTACGGCGATGAGCCTGCCGCCTTCACCGAGTCGCTTTACAATCTCAATCGAATGTCCCGCGCCGCCTACCGTACCGTCAACGTAGATGCCGTTGCTTTTGATATTCAGTCCGTCAAGACATTCGTTCAACATCACGGGGATATGTGCAAATTCCATTCTCACACCCCGTACTTTTTGAGGTCTTGGATCATCTTGTCAATCTTTTGCGGATCAAGCACGCCGTATCTCGCATCCCAAGTCTCGCTCGGCCACACTTCGAGGTAGGTCGCCTTGCCGACAAAGACAAGTTCTTTTGAAATGCCGTATTTCTCTTTGATGTTTTTGTCGAGAGCAACTCTGCCCTGTGCGTCCTCTTCCAAAGGACCGCTGAATGCGAACACGCTGGAAGTAAATTCATCGGTATCCGAGGTATATGGATTTTGGTTGATGAACGGAGCAAACATCTCTTCGAATCTCTCTTCGGGAACGATGTAGAGGCAACCGTTTTTGCCGGGCATGTAATAGGGATTTGCGCCAAGCCCCTCGCGGAACTTAACCGGAATCCTGAATCTATTTTTCTCGTCAAGGCTGTGACGATAATTGCCGAGCATAAATTTTGCCATGTTTGTTTCCTTTTTTGAGGGCACTTCACCCTTTACGCTTGTTATTGTATAACAATACGGAAAGATTGTCAATAGAATTTTCCATTTTTGACCACAAAATTTTTTCCTCTATTTAGTGGCATTTTTGATTTTTATGCAATTTTTTTTGATTTACAAGTAAACTATATTCAAAAATAGTGCCGTATGCAATTTCATCCATTCCCCACTCCTACTTTTTAGTGAAAATCGCGCAAAATTACGCAAAAAATTTTGCATAAAATATGCCGTAAGCAACAAAAAAATCTTTCTCGCATATATTGCAACAAATAAAAAAGGAGGTAAAAAGATGTCTTTTTGCAACAACAATTCCACTCCCGACAGATGTCCCGGGAACATCAGCGGCAATCCTATGAACGGACTGTGTGAAAAAGTTTGCATCCAAACCGTCAAAATCTTCGACGCTTGTATGATGCAAACGAGCATAGACTCGACGGTAACTCTCACCAACCTGTCCCCTGCAAGCCCCACACTTCCGCTCACTTTCGTAAGCGGCACGTCAACGTCATCTACAGGCACGATTACTTCGCTTACGATTGTACCTATTGCCGACAGACCGGGGCTTTCAAGAGTTACAACCACGGTTTCCATACCTATTCAAATCGCCTACACCGACGCAAACGGCGTAGCCGGCACAGGCACAAGTTCGGTCAGCATCTCACTTGATGTTGTTATGTGCGTTCCGACGGGCAGCGTTATCACGCCCAACGTCGCAGCGACCGTCAATATGGCGTCCCCGAGAGGCACGTACGTTAGCGACTATACGTTTAGCATTACCTGCTGCGTAACGGTGATTTTGAGCGTGCAAGCGCCCGTCAATCTTCTCGTGCCGTCGTACGGATATTGCAAGATTCCGCCCTGCACGGAATTTAGCCAAGACGCATGCCAAGGCGTGTTCGACCTTCCAATTTTCCCAACTTGATTGGGAAAAGAGGCCCTTCCGATTTTCCCGACTTGACAAATCTAACGGCTTAGGCTAAATAGATATGAAAAACGTTTAGTCACGGAAAGTCAGGACAAACTTCACACGCGAAAAAATGGCAACAAAAAGACAATTTGTTGCGGTACTTAAAAATGGCGGCGAAAGTCGTCATTTTTTATACAAAAATATATTGATATATATTATTATTCCATACACATCAACGGCAAAGAAAAAATCAAATCTTCATAAACGCCTTGAAAGCGTTGAAAAAATGCAAAATGCGTGATAATATAATCGTATGAAAATCTTTGCTATAAGCGACCTACATCTCTCCACCACCGTCGAAAAACCGATGGATATTTTCGGCGACGGCTGGCAGAATCATTTTGAGAAAATAAGCGACGACTGGCGCAAAAAAGTCGGCGCGGACGATATCGTTTTGCTCGGAGGAGATATGTCTTGGGGGCTTACCGTTCAAGAGGCAAAGCCAGATTACGATTTGGTCGCCGCACTCCCCGGGGAAAAATACGTCGTAAAAGGCAATCACGACTATTATTGGAATTCACTCAGCAAAATGCGCAAGGAATTTGCGGATTTCCGTTTCGTTCAGAACAACGCCTATCGCGTGGAATGCTCCAATCCGCACGAGGCAAGGCAGTTTGCGGAGCAAGAAAGCA
>DBJV01000053.1 GCA_002297185.1 Christensenella sp. UBA767 | reverse complement strand
CAATCGGTATCGGACGCTTTTATAAAGGGTGCGCAAGGGGCGAACGAGGCTTTGAGCGTGTCGATTGAAAACGAAATAAGTCTGTCGCTTGGCACGGAACTTGCAAAACTCAAATCTCAATATTCCTCAAACAAGAATATTCAAGACTTGTCCGTCGGCGACTTCAAGCTTATAAAGCGTGCGACGGAGGCTAATCCGTCTCTGTCCTACGAAGATTTGGCAGGCAAAAACACGGAAGAGTTGATTGCGCTATCCTCTATTTTGCAAAACGGCGCGGACGCAACTTATGGCGACTCGTACAAAAAGCAAGTGGATAAGGCAAAGCTGGTGTATAACAACACGGTGCAAACGCTGGAAGGCACTTTCTATATAAAGCATTTTGCGACCAACGCACTCGGCGCGTATCTCGATAAAGACTACTCGAGCGCAATGGCAAATCTTGCCAAAACCTCAAGCGCAGTCAAATACACCGCAGCAAATGCGTACTTGCTTTCACTCACCTACTATCAGACGAGATTTGCAAGTTATTTTGCAAACCCGACATACACGGTGTCGCAAGACGGTATATCCGAGATTGCAAGCGAATTGGGCGTAACGGCGGACGAATTTGAAAAGGCTGTCTCCGCCACGGTTACAAAGGACGACGTGAAGATATCAAAGTCCGACCTTACATTCTTTGTCGATAAACTCTATCGCAACGCAAGCGAGCAACAAAAAGCGAACCTTGCAAGCGCATACGAGAATATTTGCGACAAGTATCTTGCAAGCGCGGACAAGGACGACGAGGATTTGCAATTCTCAATCGACGACGTCGATAAGCGAATACTTGCAATCAAAACCACCCTCGCATCACCGCAAATGACGCTTATGCTAAGTCTTGCAGGCTTTGATATCGACGAAGTGCTTTCGCAATGCAAGCCTCAAGATGTGGATTACGACGATTATTCGAGCATAGAAAAGGCAATTGCATCTCTCAAAGATTTTGCGCAATCCGCAAAGGACGAAATGGCTCTCACCGAAGAGGACGAGGCGCAAGTCAAAGAGGATTTTGCATCCGTGCAATCAACGCTTGACGACGCACTTCAAATTTTCAACAAGGCAAAAGAAAAAGCCGTGGACGATGCGATTGACCATATCCTCTCGATAAAGCAAAGCCTCATAGACGGCATAAAATGAAATCACTTTTGTCAGGCATTGCCTGAAACCTTTTATCCCCCTATGTGAAAAAGCGTGCATCTAATGCACGCTTTTTCCTTGTTCTCGTCATTTCAACGCTCTGAAATAAACGATTTTGTCTCCCTCTTTCGTCGGCGTTTCGAGCGTCGGGTTTTGCGCAATTACGTCGCCCGGCATTGCCGACAACGCTTTGCATATATCCAGCATTTCCTCGCCCTCTGCCGCCACATAGACGGACAAGGCGGACGTGTTGGTGACTCTTGCGTCCCCTACCGTAACGGATGCGATATAGTCCGCTTGTAAATCGGAGTATCCGCAGGCTTTGACCGCAATGTCCATTACGATGTCAAACTCTCTTTCCCTTACGATGCTTGCGTCTATTCTTTGCACGTCGCAATGCACTCTCACTTCCTTTGAGAACGGGATCTCGCTTGCAACGGACACCGCAAACGGAATCTCTGCGCGCACGGCGTTGTAGCCGTTTTCGTCCGTGTAAATGATGTCGGTATTTACAACGCCTTCTACGACGAGGCGGTTGTCCTCGGTGACGTAGGAACGGGTTGTATAACATCTTGCATACGGCAGAGCGCAAACTTGCAGCGCTGCAGGCTTGTTGTCGCCGAGCATTGCCGTGCCGCTTACGCCTTGCATAAAGTATCCGCAACCGTCAAAGCACTGATAATTTGCGCTCTTGCGCTCGATTTCCGTCTCGTTGGAGAGCATAAACAAATCGCTTACAATCTCGGTTTTTGAGCATCTAAACGCGCTGACTTTGATTTGGACTTCGCCTTCTACTCTTATTACGTTGTCGTCCGTTACGCCTTGAAGAACGACTTTTGCGCTCTTGATACACGCCTCGACCTTGATTGCATCCGATTGCATAACGCCGTCAAGGGTAAATTCGTCCTCGATGGGAATATTGAAAGCGCGCTGTTTAATTTCGCCGCTTTCGACGTACGTGACGTTGGCGACAACTTGGAATTTGGTTTTTGCGCCGCCGTCTGTGGCGACGGATTGTTTTGCGATGCAGGTGGTATTGAGTCCGAGTACGGCACCGATTTCACCGCCTACGTCTGCCTCGTCGTCAAAGGGTACGGACGACGTTTTGGTGGCGATAAAGGACGGAACGTAAATCTCTTTGGTGGTCGTGTAGCAGTCCTCGCACGAGGTGAGCATCTCGATTTCGTCACGCTTGATTGCGCCCACTCTTATGTCGAGAACGGCTGTCAGGCTCAATCTGTCCGTTGCGCCTACGTCCGCCTCGGTGACGTATATGTCGCAGCAGGCGTTGTCGCCCTCTGCAAATTCGCCGTCAATTCGCACTTCGAAATCGGCGTTGTAATCCACGCCTCTCGCCACGCCCTCTTTGTCGAGGTAGATAAGTCGGAAATTGGTTCGTCCGCTCACTTGCGCGTATCCGTCGTGCGCCTCTACGGTCGTGCTTTTTGCGTCAACCGCAAGCGACAACACCTTTGCAACGTTGCTCATGTCAACGTCTTGCGGCGAAAATTCGACCACTCTCTCTACGGACGGCGCGGTGTAAAACTTGCTTGCACTTATTTTCTCAAAATTGAACATATACTCCTCCGTTTCACAAAAACATATTCCAAAAAGCCTTGCGATATGACGAATAAATTTCAAATTATCGGCAAAAATCATTGTATGAGAGAAATCGGACAATCAATCACCGGCGCAAAAGAGAGAGTGCAAAAACTCGTTGGCATACCCGTGCTTATGAAAATCAATACCGGAAGAGGTAAATCCACCCTTCTCAAAGGCGAGGTTACGGCGGTGTTCCCTGCCGTGTTCACCGTCAAATCCGACGACGGACAAAATCGCACCTTTTCATACTGCGACGTGCATACCAAAAACGTGTTGTTTCTGCCGCGCAAAGACTAAAACTCCGAAAAAATCCAGTCCCCCAAAAGACGAAAACCATTGGCTTTCGCTCCTCATAATACTTCCCCTTATCAAGCAAAAGGCCGCCATTTCTGGCGGTCTTTTGCTATATATCGTTATTTTTGATTGGTTTAGATATCTTATTATTATTGATATCGTTTTTTTATTCTTCGGAATCGGGATTCGGCTCTTCGATGAGCATCGGCTTTCTCTTCTTTACTACGATTACGATGACGGTGATTATTGCCGCAAGCGCAATCGTAAGACCTACGATGAGCATTGACAAATCAAGCGGACGGAGTATGAACGACTTGACGGTGGCGGTGAATTTGTATTGGAAATCCACGATTGAATTGTCGCCGAAACGTGCCGTGATGTAATACGTGCCTGCTTTCTTAGGAGTGAAATCGAAGGTTGCGCCCGAGGCGACGTATTCGCCGTTGACGTACCATTTGGTTTCGGTGTTCGGATCAAGATACTTTACGCCCGTGAGAGCAAAGGACGTCGTTTCGGTGGTGTAAAGAGTTGCGCTCGAGGGAGCCTCCGATACGTCCTCGCCTGCCTTGTCCGCAAGCGTGACGCGCACTTCGCCGACGTAATATTTTCCGTATTCTACGTGGACTTGTTGAGAAGTTTCGAGCTTGTAATAAGGCAATTTTGCCTTGACAATGTAATCGCCGCCGCCTTGCGCTACGAAGGTCGCGCTCTTGCCTTTGCCGAGAGAATACTCCTCGAGTATGGTGGTATCGTCTGCGTCTTTTATCTTCTGTACAACCCATTCGACGCTGTTTTCGACTACGGGATCGACCGCTCCGAGAGGTGCGATTTGAACGTCGAAATCGACGGGGGTTATTGCGTCTGCGCGCATATAAATCAAATCCGTATAATCGCCGCTGCCCAATTCGCCGTTGTGAACGAGAGTCATTTCGGTGGGCGTTTGGTAGCCGAGATCCACACTATCGAGATCTACGCTTGCAACGGTCAAAAGATTGAGCGCAGGATAGGTGTATGCAGGGGCCGTTGCCGTTGCGCTTACGCTCACGGTCTTGGGATAGTTCATTTTGCACACAAGTCTTGTAATCGTCCTCGAATCGACGTCTCGAGATTGCACTTTGCAGCGGAGTTTCAAAAGCGCGCTTGCAAAACTCACACTTGCCGCAGAAAGACTTGTGCCTGTCGCGTTGCCGTATGCGCTTGCGCCGATGTAGCCTTTGGACGTGTATATATCTTGTCCCGGGGCGCAGATGTCCGTCGTGTCGTGATAGAAGGAGGACGAATAGAGATTGCCGTCATTGCCTTGATTGGCAACGGAAATGACGTTTGGCAAAGAGGCAGGATAGAATGCCTGATTTCTGACGTCCGTGCTTGTTTGCTTGTTGCCTGCCGCCGCCACGACTACTGACGTTTCGCTGGCTTTGGAGATTGCCAATTCAAAAGCGTTTCTTGCCGATTTTCCGTTTTCGTTGTAGCCTTTGGGCAAAAAGCCGAGGGACATATTGACGACGTCCGCTTTGGCATTGTTCGTTGCCCACTCCACCGCTTTGGTAAGGCTTGCGAGAGTGAACTTGTTGTCGCCTTTGTCCGCTTTTATGGGGTAAATCTTGATATAGTTTTCAAGCCCGAACTCTTTGATGAGCATTGCGATTGCGCCTGCCACTTCCGAGCCGTGCTTGGTGGAGTTGTCGGAGATATCCACACTTCCGTCGGGGTTTGTGCCGTTTGTGTTGTAGCCGAGGATTTCGCCCTTTGCGTTTTTGGCAAGTACGCCGTCAAAAAGTTCGTGCGCAGTATCGATACCCGTATCAATCACCGCAATGACGATAGGTTTGTCGATGCCGCTCAAATTCCAACTTTCGACAACGGCTTTTGCGCCTTGCACGTCCAAAAAACCGTCCTTGTAATAGGGCAAATCGGCTGTGTCTTTTTGTCCCCAAGTGGTTGCATAAGCAACGGACGTCGTGGGAATAAGCACAGCCGAAAGCACGCTTGCCATAAGGACAAGCAATGCAATTATCGCAATTATTCTCTTTTTTGCAAGAGTAAGTTTCATTTTATGCCTTTTGGAGCAAGTCAAGCGAGTATGCAAGACGGCGCATGGTTTCGTCTTTTCTCAGCACTACCGCCATTTCGATAGCACCGCCGGGGGTTACGGGTGCGCCCGTGAGCGCAACGCGCATAGAGAACATAACTTGTCCGCTCTTTACGCCTACTTGTTCGGAATAGGTTTTGATACGCTCTTTGATAGCGTCCGCATTCCAATCCTCAAAGTCTTTGAGTGCGTCGATTGCGGTTTGAACGGCGATTTTTGCGACGTCCTTGTTGACTTTCATCTTTTGATGTTCGTAAAGCGCAAGGTCGTACTCGCCAAACTCGTTGAGGAATGCAAGTTTTTCGGGGATTTCGCTCAAGATATCCACTCTCGTTTGCATGAGAGATGCAAGTTCTTTCACGTCGTAATCTTTGCCCTCGATTGCCTTTTCAATCCACGGTTTTGCGACGGTTTCAAACTCCTCGGGAGTCATCGCCTTGAGATACTCGCCGTTGAGCCAACGCATCTTTGCCTCGTCGAAAATGGAACTGCTGTGAGAGATGCCGTCCGTGTCGAACTCCTCTATCATCTCTTGCATGGTCATTTTCTCTTTGTTGTTCTTGGGGCACCAACCCAAAAGCGCGATATAGTTTACGACAGCCTCGGGAAGATATCCTTTTGCGATAAAGTCCTCGAAGTTGGCGTCACCGAAACGCTTGGAAAGTTTGCGCGTGGCGTCTTTCATGATGGGCGGAAGGTGCATATACATAGGTCTTTCCCATCCGAACGCGTCGTAAATGAGGTTGTATTTGGGTGTGGAACTCAAATACTCCGTGCCTCTGATGACGTGCGTGATGCCCATAAGGTGGTCGTCAACGACGTTTGCAAAGTTGTAAGTGGGAAGTCCGTCGCTCTTGAGGAGAACGCCGTCCTCGATATCCGCGCTGTCAACGCTTATCTCGCCGAAAACCATATCCGTGTAACTGGACACGACGCCCTCGGGTACTTTTTGTCTTATAACGTACGGTTCGCCTGCGGCAAGACGTCTTTGCACTTCCTCTTTGGAAAGATTGCGGCAATGCTTGTCGTAGGTATGCACGCCGTTGGCGTCTTTGAGGCTTTCAAGCCTTTCTTTGTCGCAGAAACAATAATACGCACCGCCGAGTTCGACGAGTTTTTCGGCGTACTCTTTGTATATACCCATGCGCTCCGTTTGTACGTACGGACCGTATCCGCCGTCTTTGTCGGGACCTTCGTCGTAGGTGATACCTGCGGTTGCAAGCGTGCGATATACCATCTCAACCGCGCCTTCGACCTTTCTTTCTTGGTCGGTGTCCTCTATACGCAGAATAAACTTACCGCCGTTTTTGCGAGCAAACAAAAACGCGTACAATCCCGTGCGGAGATTGCCGATGTGCATAAAGCCCGTCGGGGACGGCGCAAATCTCGTTCTAACCGTGTTACTCATAAAAATTTATACCTTCTTTCAAACAGTTCTTTACGTTTTTGATTTTGTCGAGCATTCCCTGCTCTTCAAACGAATAATAGCTTGCACCGCTGAACACGTAATGGTCGAGCAGCGCGATTCCCAATGCCGAGAGCGTTGAGTACAACTCTTGCGTTACGTCAACGTCCTTTTGCGAGGGCGTGGGATTTCCGCTCGGGTGATTGTGCGCGATGACTATGCTGCTCGCCTTGTTCTTGAGCGCGAAATCAACGATGTTTCTGACGTTGAGTTCCACAGCGTCCGCGCTGCCTTTGGCAAGGCATCTTACGTCTATCAAGCCGTCTCTTGCATCGAGAGCCATTGCATAAAGTTCTTCTTCACGCAGACCGTAAAACTTGTTGCCGAGAAACTTGCGCATCTCGCCTCTGCCTTTGAGAGTTTTCTTCTCTTTCTCGCAATCCTGCATGTATATGCGCAGAATCTCGGGCAAACACGCAAAGAAAAGCGACGCGTTTTGCGTCATACCGGCAATTTCGTTCAACCTCTTTTCGTCGGCATTGAGAACACCTGCCAAAGAGCCGAACTTGTCAATGAGTGCGTGAGCAATCTCGTTTGTGTCTTTTCTCGGCACGAACGCGTACAAAAGATATTCCAAAATCTCGTGTTCTTCCAAAGTTGCAATGCCGCTCTTGCGTATGCGTGCGCGCATACGTTCACGGTGACCTTCGTGTACTTGTTTCGCCATTTTTATTCTGTTGTTAGGGGTTGCGCTATTGCGCTCCGCCTTCCTCTTTCGTCTTATTCAAACGCTTACAGTTCCGGATATTTCTTAAAGACGGTCTCGTCCAACTTGACAAGGCGTATGAGCAGGGACAGAGCCTCGTTTTCGTCTCTGAATCCGTACGTTTTGCCGATGACCTTCCACGCACCGTATGCGTGCAAAAAGTCATACCAAAAATAGCATTCGTCTTGAAGTTGGAAAATTTCGAGATAACTGAAAGACTCGTATTTGCTCCAATGTTTCAGCACGTCGATGAGCGAATTGACCTCGTCGTTGTCGTCGTAACGTGCATGGATAAATTGCAGCATATACTTCTTGACCTCTTTCGAGAATGTCATAACGCCTTGTTTGGCGTTTTCGATGTCCTTTATAATTGCAGCGATTTCGGAATCGTCGCTGTGCTTTTTGAGGACTTTTTGGCACGGAAATGCAAATGCGTTCGTCATAATGTTTAATATTATAAACTAAAGTAGTTTATAAATCAAGACGAATTGCACAATTGCGGTTTTTTCACGCTTTGTAAAATTTACGATTAGGCGGCGAAGGCGCATATTCCGTCGGCAATCACGGTTGCCATTCTATACTGATACTCAGGCAAAATCAAATTTTGCTCGTCGGCGAAATTACTCAAAAATCCGCATTCTACGATGACGGACGGATAGGGACTGCATTCGAGAAGATACTTTTGCGCGCAAAGGGGCGAATACTCTCTGCCGCCGTCCGCAAGATTGATTTTGGCATTGAGAGCGGATTGCAAAACGTTGGCAAGTCGCGCACCGTCCTCGCTCTTTTTGTTGAAAAACACCTGCGCGCCTCGGCGCGTGGGTGCGGAATAAAAATTTTGATGTATGCTGACCACGGCAAACGGCTTTGCCTCGCCTATAATCTCTCCGCGCTTGAACATATCCGCACGCTTTTTGTTGTTTTGCACACCCTCAAACTCGTGCATGGCGTCGTTGCGACGAGTATAGACGACGGTATATCCGCGCGCTTTGAGAATTTCACCCAAATAGAATGCGATTTTGAGGTTGACAACCTTCTCTTCTACACCCGTTTTTGCACCCGACACTCCCGAATCTATGCCGCCGTGCCCTGCGTCTATCACAACTGTAGATTTGTGCGCCTTTTCCGTGTTGATTGCGTTGATTATAAAAGGCGCGGAGGCACAATACGCCACCAAAAGCACAATCAATGCGATTGCGATGAGTTTTGAATATTCCGTTTTGTTTCGACTATTTTCGACACGCATATAGTTACAAAAGAAATTATATTCACGACGGCATAAAAATACGTGCTTTTCCACAAAGTTATCCACATTTTGACCTCGAATTGTGGATAACTCCGTGGATAACCGCGGTTTCGACAAAATTTTCAGCCTATTAGATTACCGCTTTTTTGAGGCGGTTTTTGAGATGTTCTACGTGCATTTTTCGATAACTTTCGACATTTTTCGAGGTTCTATCGCGCCCTGTTTTTTATCGCCAAACGTCATATCGCGACGGATAATCGCATACGCTTTTTCGAGGTGTAAATTATGGCTCAATTTTCTCAATTGCAAAACAAACCCGTGCTTGAAAGAGATTCGTCCAACATAATCGGGCGTATAAAAAATGCATATTTTTCGCAAGGTTGCAAATGTATCGTATATTTCGTTATGAATAGCTGCAAAAACAGCGAGGAAACGCTTATTCCGTTCGACGACGTTTTGTCTTTTAAAGACGCTATCGTCGTGCAAAATTCCGTGAATTTCAAAAGCGTGCAAGACGTCGATTTCACCGCTTTTGCGACGGGAATTATGGATATGCCAATATATACGCAATCGGGCGTGCTGAAAGGCAACGTGAGCGAAATCGAGTTCTCGCAAAGCGGAAAAGTGAGCAAAATATGCACGGAAACGGAGCAATTTTCACCTTCCGCAATACTCTCGGCAGGAAATGCGATAATCCTTAAAGGCGCACCCAAAACGCCCAAGGCAAAGCCCGTCAAAATCCCTCGTCCGAGCGTTGAAACGCTTGCCGTGATAGAAACCGACAATCTATCCGCTCAAAAAGACAACGCAAAGGTGATTATGGCAAAGGATATTCTGAAAGATACGTCAACGGATATCGCTAACGCTACGGCAAACGATTTGCCCACGAATGCGGAAATAAAGGAAAGCGCAACGGATATAAAACCAGATTATATTGCGCAAAACACGGTGTTGCAGACCGCTCCTCCGGCTGTATTCGTATCGAGCAATTCACCGCTCTTTACAAAGGACGCATTTGACGCAATCGTCGGCGAAGAGAGCGAATATGAGGATACGCACACGCCTACTCGCGTTATTTGCGATTATGAGTTCCTACTCGGCAGAATACTCGGGCAAGATTTATATACTTATGCAAACGTGCCTATTGCCAAGAAGGGCGATATCGTCACGGACGAACTCGTCCGCAAAGCTCGCCTCGCAGGCAAACTCGTCGAACTCACGTTAAATAGCATAAAGCAAGAGTGATAAACATTGTAACTACTTCTCTGCCACGCCTTGTATAAAGACGTGGCAAACGTTTTATATTAGTATTAATAATTCTTTCTTCCAACGAGATAATCTATATCTACGTCAAAATAATCAGCCAAAAGCCACAGCGATTTTATGCTCGGTTCTTTCTTTTCAAGCAACCACGCACTTATGGTATTTTGTTTCAAACCGATTTTTTCGGCAAGTTTGCTTTGATTTAAGCCCTCGTCTTTCATAAGTTCTTTAATTCTTTTTGCAACTATTATTTCCACAATGCAATACCTTCTATAAAAAAGTATTGACATTTTAGCACCAAGGTAGTAACATTATATCAAACAAGCCCCTTGGGGCTAATGGAGGTAAAAAGATATGGGAATTAAAAACTTTTTCAAAAATATGCTTAGAATGAACACTGTTTGTTTGGGCAAAGTGAACGGATCCGGATTTGCCGGTTGCTACGTCGGACTTGCAAAGAAAAACGACGCACCCGCATTGATGTTTTTTGGCTCGTCGCTGAAAGAAGATTATATCTTCAACAAAGACGATATTGAAAACGTCACCGTTATCGGCAACGGTATGGAGAAAAATGCAAAAGGCGCAATGAGTTCGGTTACGAAGTATCAATTGAAATTCAAAGACGGCAAAACCGCAATTTGCTCGATTGACCAAAACGGCAGTTTCGTCAGCAATTTCGAAGCAAGAATATTCTAATATTCATCATTGCAAAAGAGCCCCCGTTACTCCAAGGACGGGGGGCTTTTATATTTTGTATTGAATATATATAATAACTATACATTAATAAATATTTTTTAAAATAGGAAAGTCGCACCAAATAGATGAAGAACAAGAAAGAGCTGTCCGAACGGCAATCCTAATTTACTAAGCGTAAATGAGTTGTCGGGCAAGTGATTGCAGTTATTCGCTATCTAAAGTAACTTATGGAAAGCCGCACCAAATAGATGAAGAGCGCGTTTAATAGCGATTGTCACGAAGTCAATCGCGTCAAATGCCCCTTGGACAACAATCCTAACGTACATAATCGTACGTGAGTTGTTGGACAAGGGGCATTGACAAAGCTATTCGCTATTTGGTGCGACTTTCCTCGATTTTGGAGATGACGCGGAGAACTACGTCAAACCCCAGTCCTACCGTGTCGGGGCTGAAACGCTCGGGAACGTCACGGAAGGTGTGATAATAGTCGGACATGACGGGGTTTTGAGCGGCAAAGGTGATGGATTTGACACCGGCGCGTTGGAAAGGCGTGGAGTCGCAGCCGCCGACGGGGTTGGCGATGTTGCCGGGCTTTTGAATGCCTGCCTCTTTCATGGCGTCGAAGAACATATTTTCCAAATCCTTATCAAAATGCGGACAAAGCCAGCTGTCGCCGTGGATGACCTCGAAATGCTCTGCATCGGCGATAGAGTCGATGTTGATGTGATAGGCGTTGTCAAGCATGCCGTCCTCTTTGTGCTTGCGAGTAAAGGCAATAGAGCCGCGAAGTCCGGACTCCTCTGCACCGACGTTGCAATCGATGATGCGGCAGTTTTTGGGCATCTTGTCGGGATTTTCCTTGTAGTACTTGACCACTTGATATGCGATGGAAACGCCCGTTGCGTTGTCCATTGCGCCGGGAGAGGCAATCTCTTCCGTCTTTTCGTTGTACATTGTGAGCAAGAAAGAGCAAGCGATTGCGAGCGGCGAGCCGTAAAGCGCAATTTGAGAAAGTATTCTGTACGCCTTATAGGTGTTTGCCAAAGTATCGTAAGAAAGGTTTTCTCCATAGACCATCATCATAATAAGCACGGTGAGCGCAATGCTGACGAGCGTTACGAGTGCAACTGCGATTGCGCCGAGCCCCAATCTCAATACCACTCCGACGAAACCGAGTTTGTATTGCGAGGCACTGAGTTTGAGCGTCCAACTCGTGTCGGTGTGTCCTGAAAGGTAGATTGTGTAATCGTATTTGCCGTCTTCGGGAAGAAGTTCCGCATAAGTATTCTGCGACACTTTGTGCTTAAAGCACCAGTCAAAGCAGGTGTGATATTTGAACACGCTGACGAAAAGCCAAATCCACACGCAAATCATAAATATCGTGCAGACAAAGTGCATTGCCAATCCGCCGTACAGGCTGATTGACGCCAAAATCGTTGCGATAAGTGTAAGCACGCAGCCGATGATGCCTGCCCAACCTGCGTACGGAAGTCCGCCGATGGACGAGTGCGGTGCAAATACAAAACTCTCGGTTACGGGGTCGAGACCGATTTCTTTGAGTTTGCCCGACATATAGTCGTGATACTTTTTCTCGTTTTGAGAACCGGGAAGGCGCGGCCCGATTTCGTTGGCGGCGTATTCCACCATTTTGTACGCATCGTCGCCGTACTTTTTGAGTTCTTCTCTCATAATTTCCTCACTATATCGTTTATTCGTTATAAAATGCGAGCGCAAAATTATGCGCTCGCACACTAAAACCTACGTTATTTGGTGATTTTTTCCATGCCGCCCATGTACTTACGGAGCACTTCGGGGATGGTTACGCTGCCGTCGGCGTTTTGGAATTGCTCGACGATTGCAGGGATAAGGCGGGACGTTGCAAGTCCGCTACCGTTGAGCGTATGCACGTATTGCGGTTTGCCCGTCTTTGAGTCACGATAACGGGTGTTGTTGCGGCGCGCTTGATAATCGTTAGCGTTGGAAACGGACGAGCATTCCTTATAAATGCCCATGGACGGAATCCAAAGTTCCACGTCGTACGTTCTTGCCATAGACGCGGAGCAATCGCCTGCCGCAAGTTTGCTGACTCTGAAATGCAAGCCGAGTTGCTCGACGAGACGAGACGCTTTCTCCACGAGTTCTTCAAAAGCCTCTTTGCTATGCTCGGGATGAGCGTATTGCACCATTTCGATTTTGTTGAATTGGTGACCTCTTATCATACCTCTCTCTTCCGCTCTTGCGCTGCCCGCCTCTTTTCTAAAGCACGGCGAGTATGCAAAGAACTTCATCGGGAGTTTGCTTTCGTCAATGATTTCGCCTGCGTACATATTGACGAGCGCGGTCTCTGCCGTGGGGAGCATAAAGCGGTTGCGCTTTCTGTCC
>DBJV01000084.1:12487-15204 GCA_002297185.1 Christensenella sp. UBA767 | reverse complement strand
CTTAAAAACCAAAACAAATGAAAAACCTCGCAAATTGCGAGGTTTTTTGATGTCTTAATAAAAACTTTCGTTTGAAAAACTACCGATTTTTCACATGTGATTATATGTGATTTTCGTCGGTGCATTGTGTGTAATTTTTCAATCAAAATTATGCCACTTTTGTAAGCGGAAATGCGCTTTGATTTTGAGCGTAGAACAAAATTACAGGCGCATGTCTTTGCCGATAAATTGGATTATCATGGAGTGTTGCTTGTGGCTGAGGCGAGAATAGATGCGCTCGCCGTAACGTGCGAGAAGTCGCTCCACGTCGAGGTTGGTGGTGATTATCGTCGCAAGACCTTTTGATTGGCGTTCCTCGATGACGAGAAGAAGATACTCAATCGTTACGCGTTTGAGCATCGGCTCCGTGCCGAGGTCGTCTATTACGAGCAAGTCAGAGGTAAGCACGTCGTCCATAAGCGCGTTGCGCTCTGTGATAGGCGAGGTGTGTACTGTGAGCATGAGAGAATTAAATTCGTATGCGCTCATAATCTTTGCGCTGTAGCCTTTCTCGACTACGCCTCTTGCGATTGCGCTTGCAAGGCAGGTTTTGCCCGTGCCTACGCCGCCTGTGAAAAGCAGGTTGACATTTTTGACGGCAGGGAATTTCTCAACGTACTTTTGCATGGATGAATAGAGTTTGGAAAGGTTTTGCTTTTCCTGCTCGTCTTTGACGTTTTTGAGATTGCAGTCCGCAAAAGAGAAGGGAGCGCGCTTATCGAGTTCGCACTCGATTTTGAGATTTTTGACGTAATCGTCAAAGGCGCATTTGCAAATCTTGCCGTCCGATTTGCCCGTGTCGCCGCATATGGGACAGAGGGGCTTGTATTGGAAGTCTTTTTCGTCAAATCCGTACTTTTTGAGTGCGTTTTGATATGCTAAACGTGTTTTTTGAGTGTTTTGTGAGTTTTCCACGCCGTGTGCCATATCGTCGAAAACGGCGGTGGTGTAAGCCTTGTTTGCCTCGGATATTTCGAGAACGGCAAACGCTTTTTGCGCCGCCAAAGCAGCGAGACGTTTTGCGTTTTCTATTTTTTGTTGGCGCTCGGAAAGCGTCCTTCGTATAACCCTGTCTTTCATATTACCACTCTATATCCTTTAAGCTGTCTATGCTGGTTATCACCGATTGAAGTTCTTCTTGCGAATAGGTGCGCTCGTCAAAATCTTTCTCGCGAGGCTTGCTTTGAGAGGTGCTTTGCGGTGCGAATTTCTTTGCTTGCTCCACCGTCGTTATGCCGTTTGCTTTGTAGGAAGAAAGCAATTGGTTGATAAAGGGCGTGGGGTAGGTCTTGCCCACCGCTTGCTCGGAGGCGTACAAGATGAGATCGTCCGTAAAGCCCCAAGTGACAGACCACGTGCGATAGTACTCTCTGTCCGTGCTTGTAACGGAACGGGTGCGACCGCTCTTTTCGATAATCTTCTTGATTTTGGCGTCAAGTTCGATTTGTGCTTGCAAGTATTCGTCGATGCTTTGCGAGGTGAGTAAGCCTTGTTTGTAAAACTTTTCGACGACTGCGTTCATGCCGTCGAGGGTGCGCACGTTGCTGATAAAGCAATGATGAGCGATTTTTTTGAGAGCGTCGTCGTCAAAGCCTTTGGCTGTCCAAGGCACGATATAGACCTCGATTTCGTGGTCGAAGGATTCGTAATAAACGCCGAGATTTTTGTTGACGTTTATTGCGATGTCTTTTAGGCGTTCGCGATGCGCTTGATAGTCGAGCATTTCCTCTTGGGTGAAGATTGACATTCTATAAAACTCGTCGAGTTTTTGGTCGAGTTTTTTGAAGTTCTTGGAGCCTTTGATTGTTTTTGCCGCCGTGAGAATGGCGTCGAGTTCGTAGCCCCAACTTCTCGTCCATTTGAGGAGCATTTGTTTTTCTTCGAGGTCTGCGCCGCCTTTGCGGTTTAGTGCGGCAAGCACTTTTTGCATTTGCTCGGATTGCTTGTCGTATTCGTTGAGTTTGTCCTCAACGTCGCCCACCGTGCGTACGCCGTCCGCTACCCAGTTGCGAGCAACCGTAAGAATGTAGGGGTATCTCACGCTCATGCCTTTGAGGTTGATGCAATATTGCACTATCATGAGCATTGCGTCTTGCTCGAGTTTGCTCTCGTCAAGGAACATATAATACTCGTTGTATTCGTTGGGCGTGAGCATGCGCTCGGGGAAGAGTTGTTGAAGGTGCGCGTTAAAATCGTTCCATTTTTCGCTCTTGTATTTCTTGGGCGTTTGCATGGAGCGTTTGAGGCTGAGATATTGCACTTCGAGCGGCTGCTTGGATACTATTTGCACAAGCCCCATATCCTCAAAATAACCGTATGCGGACAAAATCTCGCTCTCAGTCATGTCAAGGCGCGCGCAAAGCTCTTCTACCGTGTTGGTCTTGCTCGGGTTGGAGCAAAGGTAGAGACCGTATAGATATACCTTGATTTGCTTTTCGTCGCAATAGGGCAAATGCTCGTTGATAAACATGTTATCTACGAGCGTAAACGTATCCATCAAAAAATCGCTTGAAAATCTTGCAAAACTCACTTTCGTTACCTCTTTTTATGCGGAGTTTAATATTAGCACAAAATTTTTCAGGGCAAAAGCAAAAAATTGTCTAAATTGTTATAATTCAATATATAGTGTTTCACGCGCGTGCGATACCCATTTGCGATTGCGCAATACTTGACGTAAA
>DBJV01000084.1:2903-12334 GCA_002297185.1 Christensenella sp. UBA767 | reverse complement strand
TCGTCCTCGTCGGTCAAGATGCGCCTATACGGCTCAGTGTCGTATTTTGAGGGGTGAGGAAGGGGAATATGCGCCGCTATCATTGCCTTTTTGAGTGCGAACGTGAAGGGAAGTCCAAGCACGAGGCAGGTTATGAGTTGGGACGCCAAAATCTCGAACATCGAGATATAATACACGCTCGATGCGTCGTTGAGTACGAATATGAGGGGGACGAGCAGCGTGTTGGCGAGAATGGGCGGTATGGTGGAAAGAAGGGGTTTTCTTCTAAGCAGATACGTGCCGACTGCGCCGATGAGGGTTGCGAGCGTGCCGAGTACCATATCGAATATTCCGAACGGCGAGAAAAAGAAGTTGGTGAAGAAACAGCCTATCGTAAGCCCGGGGATTGCCTCGGGGAATATGAGAGGGAGCAAAACCAAAATTTCCGATATTCGAAACTGTATCGGACCGAACGATATTGCGGAGAGTGCTACGGATAGGGCAAAATACAAAGCGGCTATAATACCCGCCCTTGCCACGTAAATAAGGGACTTTTTCAAAATTCACCTCGGTTTTTTTTATTGATGGGTATTGCCGACACCATCGATGTTATGTTATCATATATAAATGCAAAAGGCAATCGCATTTGACTTAAATAGTTGAGATTGCATATAATAATCCTTGCAAGGAGCGGATATGAACAGATTTGACGATTTGAGTTGTCTGGATACGGCGTTTTCTTCGGGCGCGTTTTTATGCTCGGGCGACAACGTTATGGTTGCAAGTTGGGGAATGATCGGCGTGATGTGGGGCAAAAAGGTTTTCGTTGCACCCGTGCGCGAGAGCAGATATACCAAAGAGTTTATAGACGAGACGGGGTGCTTTGCCGTGTGCGTTCCGTATCCCTTTGAGATGCTTGAGGCAATCAAGTTTTGCGGCACGAAGAGCGGAAGAGAGTACGACAAGTGGGCGGAGTGCGGTCTTGAAAAAGTCAAGGCAAAGAGCATTGACGCAACGCTTGTTGGCGGCTGCAGAAAGTACTTCGAGTGCAAGGTTATAGGCAAAGTGGCAATGGACGGAATGGATATTTCCAAAGTGCAAAAATGGTATCCGCAAGAGGATTTGCATACCTTTTATTTTGGCGAAATAGTTGAGGAATACTGATGAAAATTTGGGCAAAAGTGATGGTCGGCGATAAGATAAAAAAGGACGTGATTTACGAGAGCGAACTTTCTCTAACGCCGTCCAATTTTCAAAAAATGTTGCAAGAGATTGCGTATAGAGTGGATATAGCAACGCCTATATCGCTGCCGTCGCATTATAAACATTTCGAGCGTTTCAACCGTGTGAAATACATACCGCGCGACTTTATAGAAGAGGCGGATTTTACATCTTTCGTGCTTGAAAGAGTGGTTGAAAACAAAAAGCCCAAACAGTTTTATATTTAATATAAATTAAATCGAAAATTCGCAAAACAGCAAGTTTATTTGAATGAAAACGCACGATTAACGCGCGTTTTTGCTTTTTGTCGTAAAATTGGCGAAATGTAAAACGAAACGACATTATAAGAAATCGTAGGCGCAAAATGCGCCGATTCGTCAAAAATTTTCGAGCGTGAATATAAGCACTCGTTTTGAAAACACTATATAAAACGGAGGCTATATGGCATCGGGAATTGTAAGAAGAATTGACGAACTGGGACGTATCGTCATACCTAAGGAAATGAGAAAAACCATGCGACTTCAAGTTGGGGACGAGATGGAAATATCATCGAGCGGCGACGCTTTGACTCTTCGCAGATACAGCGGATTTCAAAGCGTAATATCGGAGGCGAAATCCGTTGCGAGAGAACTTGCTAAGGCGGTGGACGCAGACGTGCTTTTTGCAAGCGCAAACGCCGTGGCGGTTGCCGAGGGCAAGAACAAAAAGACGTATGAAAACGCACGGCTTACCGACTCATTTTGCCGAGTCGTGCGAGAGAGGAAAACCGATATTCTTCACGGCGAGGATTTGAACCATGTTTTTGAGGACAGGGCGTGCAATTGCTCGTTTATGGTGGTTGAGCCGGTAGTAGTTGGCGGCGACCTTATTGGCGCGGCAATGATGCTTATCGACACTTTGCCCAGCGACGTCGCAAGGGCGTATTTGCATTTTTGCGTGCAGTTGATTGAGGCAAGTCTTGATTAAAAAACGTAAGAAAGACCTTGCTGTGCAAGCGGACGACGAATTGAACAAAAAAGTCGGCAAGCGTATAACGTCGGGTGCGGCGGTGCTTGCAATCGGGAGCGTTGTGGCAAAGATGCTCGGCGCGCTTTATCGTGTGCCGCTTACCAATATACTCGGCGCGGAAGGTATGGGAATGTATCAGTTGATTTTTCCCGTCTATGCGCTGTTTATGGTGCTTGCGACCGCCGGTATTCCGACGGCACTTTCTCGTATAGTTGCGGAAAAGCGCGCGCTCGGCGAGCCTACGAAAAAATATCTTGTATCCGCAATGCTTGTGCTATGCGCAATGGGTACGCTTTGTGCGTTGCTTACTTTTTGCCTTGCAAAACCGCTTGCGAGGTGGCAGGGAAACGAGAATACGTACGTGGGTTTTATGATAATTGCGCCTGCAATTATTCTAACAGGTATAATTTCGGGGTTTCGAGGTTGGTTTCAAGGGCAGATGTATATGCTGCCGACCGCAATTTCCAACGTTTTGGAGCAGGTGGTTAAACTCTCGTTGGGTATAGGGCTTTCCGTTGCGCTTATGCCGAAAGGTTTGATATACGGAGTGTCGGGGGCGGTGCTTGGAGTGACCGCTAGCGAGGCGGTGACGGTGGTGTATATGCTCGTCACTTATCTCGTGCGTGGGCGCAAGGACGAAAAGGAAAAATTGAGGGTTACGGCAGAGGAGTCGAGGGCGATGCTCAAGGTGGCTTTCCCTATTGCAATCGTTGCGATTCTTATGCCGCTTTCAAACTTTTTCGACAGCGTTATAGTCGTCAATATGCTCAAAATTTTCGGGCATTCGCAATCGGTGGCTACTGCAAGATACGGCATTTTTTCGGGGCCTGTAAACTCGCTAATCAATATGCCGATTGTTGCGATTATGTCGCTTGCGGTGGCAATCGTGCCGTCCGTGTCCATGTCGAGGGTGCGCCTCGATATCGATTCGGTTATGCTGAAAAGCAGGCTTTGCGTCAAACTTGCGTACCTTTTGGGTATTCCGTTTGCATTTTTCTTTGCCGTTTTTGCGGAAAATATTATAAGACTTATATATCCTGCGCTGTCGCTTGAAAATCTTGTGGTGGCGGTAAATCTGCTGCGAATAGTATCTGCAAACGTCGTTTTGCTTGCGGTTATGCAAATATACGTTTCGCTCTTACAGGCACTTGATAAGACCAAATATGCGGTATTAAGTCTCGTTTGTGCGATTTGCGTGAAAATCGTGTTGTCGTTGGCGCTTGTAAGATTTATAGGCATAAACGGCGCGGCGATTGCGTCTTTGAGCATGAGCGCGGTTGCGCTTTTGGGCGTGAACGTGGCGTATTTCAAAACTTGCGGAATGCATCTTGAAAAAAATGTTGGCTTAAATCTGCTTTCGGGTGTTATAATGGCTTTGTCGGCAATGGTTGCCACGTTTTTGAAAAACGACTTGCTTGCACTTGTCGTGGGCGCGATTATTTGCGCTGCGGTGTATGTGTGGACGGTTTTTCTGTTCGGACTTATAAGCAAAGACGATATTCCTTATCTTCCGCTCAAGCGAGTGCTTTTAGCGTTGCATAGGGTTATTCGTTTCTGGGAGTATAAAAATGAAACTTGATCAAATTCTCAAATCATCTTGTCAGCGTTACATAGTCGCGGACTTTTTGGCTACGACTTTTTTTAATAAGCGCATTGCGCTCGTGGTCGATGGCATTGAGCCGAAGGACGTCGAAAACGTCAAAAAGAAACTTCTCGACGCATACGGCGACGTTGCGGTTGTGGTGGAAGTGGGCGGCGAGGACGTGCAGACGACGGTTGGCAATCTGCCGAGCGACTTTGACGTACTTATGATCGAGCCTATGGCACTTACGGAGTGCAAGAGGTTTGATTTTACCGATTTGGAACAGATTATGCACCGCTTGCGTGCAGACGACGGCTGCGAGTGGGATAGAGCGCAAACGCACGAGAGCATCCGCATCAATCTTATCGAAGAGGCTTATGAACTTGTCGAGGCTATCGATATGAAGAACGCCGAAATGATGAAGGAAGAGTGCGGCGATATCCTTATGCAAGCCGTGTTCCATGCCGAAATCGCACAAAAGAACGGGGAATTCGATTATATCGATATGATATCCGGGCTTTGCAGAAAACTTATCGACAGACATACGCATATATTCGGCTCAAACCACGCAAACAATGCCGACGAGGCGCTCGTGTTCTGGGAAGAGGCGAAGAAAAAGGAAAAACATTATACTTCCGCATCCGACGAAATGGACAGAATCCCCAAGAATTTGCCGAGTTTGCTTTATGCCGAGAAGTTGCAAAAGAAAGCCAAAAAAGTGGGCTTTGATTGGGACGACGTGTCCTGTGCGTACGACAAGGTTGCGGAGGAGACGGAAGAGCTTAAGCAGGCAAGTCCCGAGCATCGAGAGGAAGAGGCAGGAGATTTGCTCTTTGCGGTGGTGAACGTGCTGCGTTTTTATAAGATAGATCCCGAAATGGCACTCCACGAGGCAAATCACAAATTTTTCCGCCGATTCAAGGCTGTCGAGGATGCAATCAGAGCGCAAGGCAAAGAGATGAAAGATTGCACCCTCGAAGAAATGGACGCCGTGTGGAATCAAGTTAAGAAACAGGAAAATAACGATTAAGCGACATATACATCAGCGAACAGAGTGCGTCGTAACTCCTCTAAATAAAATGCCCCCCCTCTTTCCGGACACGCGGTATTTCTCAAATCAACATTAAATGCAAGTTTCCCCCTTCCTCAGGTGTTNNGTTAGGGGCATTTCTCTACAATGTTATCCGTCGCTCGCGGGGGGGACAGCGGCACTCGCATAAATAGGTATCGTCCCCTTGTTGTGCCACTGCGCTTTGTGCGCCAGCTACGCAACAACACGGCGCAGTCGCTTGTACTAATCATCAAGCTCGGCACTTATCCGCTCGCCGCCTTGCGGCTCGAACTCCGAATAAGCACATTCCGTTAATAAGTAGGCAACGAATAAGCATATTCCGCAACTCGCACGAAGTGCGAATATCACTTTTAGCCGTAGGCTAAAAATATCACTGCACCTATGGTGCAATATCACTTGCGCAAAGCGCAAATATCACTTTTAACAATGCCCTTAACTATCGGTGATGTAAAACTCAATAGCAACATAGTCTTTGCGCCCATCGCAGGATTTTCCGAGGTGGGGTTTAGGCATATGTGCGCAAAATTCGGCGCAGGGCTTACATATACCGAGTTGGTCAGCGCAAAGGGGCTTGTTTTCGGGAATAAAGGCACGGAAGAGTTGATCGCAACAACGCCTATCGAAACGCCGTGTGCGGTGCAACTTTTCGGGAGCGACCCCGAGTTTATGTACAAGGCGGCAAAAGACGACAGACTAAAGAAGTTTGATATCGTAGATATCAATATGGGATGGTCGGTGCGAAAGGTGTTTGGAAACGGCGACGGAAGTGCGCTTATGGCAAATCCTGCGCTTATAACCGAAATCGTGCAGGCGGTCAAAGAGGGCGCGAAACGTCCCGTAACCGTGAAAATGCGCGCAGGTATCGAAATCGGCAAGCCGCTTGCCGTCGAGTGCGCTGTTGCGGCGCAAAAAGGCGGAGCGAGTGCGATTACCGTTCATCCGAGGTATAGAGAGCAGTATTATAGCGGAGATTGCGATTATCAAATAATCCGTGACGTGAAAAATGCCGTTGACGTTCCCGTTATCGCAAACGGAAACATTATCGACGCTCAAAGCCTTGAAAACGTGCGTGAAATCACGGGCGCGGACGGGTTTATGATCGGAAGAGGCGCGCTCGGGAGACCGTACATATTTGCCGAGTTGCGTGGTGAAAATCCGCAAATAGACGTCAAATCGCTCATATACGAGCATATTGCGGTGCTTAGAGAGTTTATGGCGGACTTCACGGTGGCAAACGTTATGAAATTGCAACTTTGCTACTACGCTCGAGGCGGAAGAAACGCAAAAGCCGTGCGTGTGGAAATAGGCAAAGCAAAATCGCTGGACGATATATTTGCTATCGTCGAGAGATATTTTTGATTGAGATATCGACAGAGTTTTGATATGAAATATCAAATCCGATTGTTTGGCGGCAGTTAAGAGATATAGACGTGTGGAAATCGACGAGTTTTCGCGCGTTTTTTTATTGCCGATTATTAAGAAAAATTTAGGTTGTAAAAACGTTTTGTATATGTACACGGTTTGCGATTTGTTGTATAATATAAACAATCAGATTGGAGGTGCATTATGTCAAAGAAACCATCAAAAAGCGTTATCAATCAAATAATCACTTATATGCTCATTCTTGCGGCTTTGCTCGGCATCGTTACGATTATCCTCGTTGCCGAAGGCTCTTGCGCATATGAAGGCATATGGTGCGGACTTGCAACGACTCTCGTGCTTGCTCTTGCAGGCGCATGGTACGGTTGGAACAACGCAAAGTTGCCGGGTGTGGGCGGTAAAGTTGCTTACATACTCACGGTGCTTGTGATTTTGACAACTATATTGTTCGTTCCGCTTTATTTGTTTGCATAAGTCGAAAACGAAAAAACGGAAAAGGATGTCCGAAACGGGCATCTTTTTTTTGTTTGATGAAAATAATCCCGTAAACACGTTTAAAACGTTTGTATTGGCGTATGGTATGCGATTGAGGTTGCAAATCGAGTATGAGCAGCATTCGCCACGGCGTTTTGCAAATTACTTGAAAAGTTGAAGTAAAAGTGATATCATTCGAATATCAAATACGGAAGTGAGTTATGGCGTTTAATATTGTGTTGGTTGAACCTGAAATTCCGCAAAACACGGGAAACATCGTGCGTACGGCGGCGGCTACGGGCTGCCACGTGCATTTGATAAAGCCGATTGGGTTCGATATAAGCGACAAGGCGTTGAAACGTGCAGGGCTGGATTATTGGCACTTGACGGATTTCAATGTATATGAAAATCTTGACGAGTTTTTTGAAAAGCACGCAAGCGGTAGAGTGCATAGATTGTCCGACGGAAGTTGGCATATAGATGGCAACGTTATGTCGAATAACGATGCGCATTTCTATTTTTGCTCCACAAAGGCAAGCATAAGATACGACGAGGCGAAGTTCGGTGAAAACGATTTTTTGTTTTTCGGAAGAGAATCCAAGGGATTGCCCGAGGAACTTTTGCACGACAACTACGATATGACGATACGCATACCTATGGTTAAAGAGGCGCGCTCGCTCAATCTTTCAAACTCCGTTGCAATCGTCGTCTATGAGGGAATGAGACAACTTGGATTTGAAAATTTGCTGACAGAAGGACATCTTACGAAATTTTGACAAAACACGATAAGTATTGCAAAAATGACGTATTTTGCGCAAAGCGCCGAAAAATCGGCGTTTTTTCATATTTTATAACATAACAATAATACGATAAGTGTTTTAAATAATTGAAATAAAACACGATTGGTGTTGCGCTGATAAATGTAACGGTTAGGAATACATCGAATAAAACGCAATTAACAACGATAGTTTGCTTGCGCCGTGCGGTGAGAATTTTGGACGGAGTAGTAAAAATAAGAAATTTCTTGCTCTTTTCGCGCACGTGTGATATACTTATTATCGCTAAAAATATATTGATAATTATTTTATCCGTACAGTTTTGGCAACCAAATATGTAAATCCATTTTCTTACAAGGAGAATTTTTATGGCAAAACTTACAATCCGCGATGTAGATGTCAAGGGCAAAAAGTGTTTGGTGCGTTGCGATTTCAACGTTCCTATGGTTGACGGCGTGATTACCGACGAAAACCGTATCAACGGCGCACTTCCGACAATTCAATATCTCGTTGACCACGGCGCAAAGGTTATCCTTTGCTCGCATATGGGCAAACCGCACAACATTTTCACAGAAGGTTTTGGTCTCAACAAAAAAGAAAAGAAGGCTGTAGAGGCTCTTCCCGTAGAGGAGCAAGCGGCTGCTAAAGCAGAGTATATCGCAAAGGCTCTCAAGAACGATCCCAAAAAGTTCACGCTTAAGCCCGTTGCTGACAGACTCGCACAAATTTTCCCCGGCAAAGTTACGTTTGCAACAGATCTCGTAGGCGAGGATGCTCACAAGAAGGTCGCAGCGCTTAATGACGGTGAAATCGTGCTTTTGGAAAACACCCGTTTCGACGCAGGCGAAGAGAAAAACAGCGAAGAACTTTGCCGCAAACTTGCAGATTTCTGCGACATTTACGTAAACGATGCATTTGGTACTGCACACCGCGCTCACGCAACGACTGCAGGTATCGTTCAATACGGTTTTGCACCCGTCGCAGTAAGCGGTTTCCTTATCGAGAAGGAACTTAAGTTCCTTGGCAACGCAATCGAGAACCCCGTTCGTCCCTTCGTGGCGATTTTGGGCGGCGCAAAAGTTGCAGATAAGCTCAACGTTATCGACAATCTCCTCAATAAATGCGATACGCTCATCATCGGTGGCGGTATGGCTTACACCTTCATCAAAGCTCAAGGCGGCAGCGTAGGTCTTTCCCTCGTTGACGACGAGAAGATCGATTACTGCAAGAACATGCTCGAAAAAGCAAAAACGCTTGGCAAGACCATCTATTTGCCTATCGATACAGCAACGTGCGCAGGTTTCCCCGATCCTATCGACGCACACGTTGACATCGAATACTACGACAGTTTCAACATTCCTGCCGACAGAGAAGGTCTGGATATCGGTCCCAAGACACAAGAACTCTTTGCATCCGTCGTTAAGGGCGCAAAGACAGTCGTTTGGAACGGACCTATGGGCGTATTTGAAAATCCGCAACTTGCACAAGGCACCAACGCCGTCGCAAAAGCAATGGCAGAGACCGACGCAACCACAATCATCGGTGGCGGTGACTCCGCAGCAGCCGTCGCACAACTCGGCTACGCCGACAAGATGACGCACATCTCAACAGGTGGCGGCGCATCCTTGGAGTTCCTTGAGGGTAAGGTTCTCCCCGGCATCGCCTGCTTGAACGACAAGCACTAATCGGCGAATAACTGCGTCAGTGTACGCTCGTTGCAAAATCACGTACGCATTGGTACGTTGGGTTTTGCCCCGAGCGCACACTTCCTTGTTCTTCATCCGATTATTGCTGTCGTTACATGACAGAATTGAGTGAAGAACAGCATTAGCACGCACACACTTTCGGGGAAGTAAAAATCTAAATTAAATTTTCCCTTTCCTCAGGGTGTTTTCCCTATCGCCGTTCCCCCTCTGCGCTCTGCTTGAGGGAACCCACG
>DBJV01000084.1:0-2865 GCA_002297185.1 Christensenella sp. UBA767 | reverse complement strand
CCGCGTAGCGGGGGACAACACGACGCGATTGACTGCGTAACAATCGCTATTCCGTCGTTGCACTCCTTACAGCACTCGCATAGATAGGGGCATTGCCCTTGTTATGCCACGGCGCTTTGTGTGACAGCTGCGCAACAACACGTCACAGTCGCTTGTACTAATCGTCAAGCTCGGCGTTCGATTTGCTCGCCGCCTTGCGGCTCGAAGTCTCGTCTTCGATAAAGTATTTATCGTTCGCAGAATAATCCATAAATAAAAATTTTCGAGGTATATTATGAGAAAACCTATCATTGCTGGCAACTGGAAAATGAACAACACTATCGCCGATACGAAGGCACTTATCACGGATCTTGCTCCGCTCGTTAAAGACGCAAAATGCGACGTCGTTATCTGCACGCCTTATACCGATCTTGCAACCGCAGTCGAGATGACCAAAGGCACGAACATCAAGGTTGGCGCAGAGAACGTACACTGGGCAGAAAAAGGTGCTTTCACGGGCGAAATTTCCGCAAAAATGCTTGTGGAACTCGGCGTTGAATACGTAATCATCGGTCACTCCGAGCGTCGTCAATACTTCGGCGAGACGGACGCAACCGTAAACGCACGTGCAAAAGCTGCTCTTGCTGCAGGTCTTAAACCCATCATCTGCGTGGGTGAAACGCTTGAAGAGAGAGAAAGCGGCAAGGTTGATGAAGTGCTTGTACGTCAAACGAAGGGCGCATTCGAAGGCATCGACAAAGAAGAACTTGACAATATCGTCATCGCATACGAACCCGTTTGGGCAATCGGCACGGGCAAAACCGCTACGGCAGAAGTTGCAAATGAGACTATCGCAATCATCCGCAACACTATGGCACAGCTTTATTGCCCCAAGTGCGCAGAAAACCGCGTACGTATTCAATACGGCGGAAGTATGAACCCCAAGAACGTCAAAGAACTCATGGCAATGCCTGAAATCGACGGCGGTCTTATCGGCGGCGCATCCTTGAAAGCGGTTGACTTCTCTCAAGTTGTAAATTACTAATAATTTTCACAAAAACAGGCGGTCTAACCGCCTCAAAGGACAACTATGAAAAAACTTGTTTTGGTAGTTATGGACGGTGTCGGCAAGTCTAAAACGGGACTTGGTGACGCCGTTACTATGGCAAATACTCCCACTTTGGACAAACTCTTGAAAGAGTGTCCGAACACCTATATCAAAGCGCACGGAACGGCTGTAGGTCTCCCCAGCGACGACGATATGGGCAACAGCGAAGTGGGACACAACGCACTCGGTTGCGGTCAAGTCTATTCGCAAGGCGCAAAACTTGTGGAAGAAGCAATCGAAAGCGGCGATATTTTCAATTCTTCCGCATGGCAAGAACTTAAAGACAACTGCGTCAAAAACGGCTCTACGATGCACTTTATCGGTTTGCTTTCCGACGGCAACGTCCATAGCAATATCGGGCATCTAATCGCCTTGATTAAGGGCGCAAAGCGTGACGGAATCAAGCACGTGCGCGTGCACGTATTGCTTGACGGAAGAGACGTGCCTGCAACGAGCGCGCTCACGTACGTCGATCAACTCGAAAGCGCAATGGCGGCTTTGAACGATAGCGACTTTGACGCTTGCATCGCAAGCGGCGGTGGCCGTATGAAGATAACCATGGACAGATATTTCGCGAACTGGGACATGGTTAAAGCGGGCTTTTATACTCACGTCTATGGCGAGGGTAGAGGATTTGAGAGCGCAACGCAAGCAATCGAAACCTACCGCAACGAAAATCCGGGCGTTATCGACCAAGATTTGCCTGCGTTCGTCATCGTCAAGGACGGCAAACCCGTCGGCGCAATGCACGATAACGATAGCGTAATCCTCTTCAACTTCCGTGGCGACCGCGCAATCGAAATCTCTATGGCTTTCGACAACGCAGACTTTAGCGGCTTTGACAGAGGCAATATGCCAAAGGTGCTTTACGCAGGTATGCTCCAATACGACGGCGACTTGCATTTGCCCACTCGTTTCCTCGTCGAACCGCCCAAAATCAAATATACGTTGAGCGAGTTTTTGGTGAACAAAGGCGTTAAATCCTACGCTGTGTCCGAAACTCAAAAATACGGTCACGTCACGTATTTCTGGAACGGTAACCGCTCCGAAAAGTTCAGCGACGAACTCGAAGTGTGGGAAGAAGTGCCGTCCGACAAGGTGTCGTTCGATCAACGTCCGTGGATGAAGTCCGCAGAAGTCACTGACAAGGTTATCGAGGCAATCGAGAGCGAACAATACGGCTTTATCCGTTGCAATTATCCAAACGGCGATATGGTCGGACATACCGGCAATCTCGACGCGACGATTATCGGTGTCGAATCGGTGGATCTTGCGCTTGCAAGACTCCTTCCCGTCGTCAAAAAGCACGACTATGCGCTCATCGTAACCGCAGACCATGGCAATGCCGACGAGATGCTTGAAAAGAACAAAAAAGGAGTCATTTCCGTCCGCACCGCACACTCCCTCAATCCCGTCCCGTTCATCATCTACAACTACGATTGTGAAATCGCCGACGGAGCTTTCGGTCTGTCAGACGTGGCAGCAACGGCAGTGAAGATAATGGGTTATACTCCCGACCCCCATTGGGACGCGCCCATAATTCGCTAAACGGCGAATAGCTTTGTCAAAGCCCCTTGTCCATCAACTCACGTACGTTTTAGTACGTTAGGGTTGCTGTCCAAGGGGCTTTTTCGCGCTCTTCATCCGTTTAGCGAATTATGGGTAGTGTCGCAACGGGGGAGGGATAATACTCTAATTCAGAGCGTACTTATTAACGGTATCTGCTTATTTGGAGCGTGGAGGTGCAGGGCGCCGACCGCATCGAGCGCCAAGCTTGA
>DBJV01000114.1 GCA_002297185.1 Christensenella sp. UBA767 | reverse complement strand
CGAAATTTATTAAATTGTAAGAATATCGCTTAAAGAAACAGGATTAGTATTGCATTCGAGTTTTGTATTTGTTTCTTTTGAATAAAATAAAAGTCCGATTACAAAAGCAAATATAGACTCTATTGCAACAAGTTTTTTTATACTCAAATTAAATTCTTTGGCAAAATGCAATACTGCACAAATCGGGCAATCATAACCCGAACAATCATGATCGTGTGCAAGTTGAGAGCAAAAAACGACAAGCAAAAACGCCGCAACAAACAATGCGATCAAAAATATCGTTGAGATTTTGCGCTTTTGCGTCATATCGCCCTCCTATAAAAGTTTCTTACACCTCTCGCAAATTCCTATTATCGGCAAGGCTTGCTCATCGATTGAAAAGCCGTATTTTGCTTTTATGGCGTCGCCGATTTTATCCGTATCGGAATTGCTTATATGAATCACGTTTCCGCAACGACTGCATTGCAAATGAATATGCCCTTTACAAAGCGCCGTTTTATTAATTCTATAAAGCGACCTTTTCCCGTCTATAGACAATTCTCTTATCACAAAGTTAATCTCGACAAGTTTGTCGAGATTGCGATACACCGTACTGAGACTGACTTTTTCATCTTTTAATTGAAGAAAAATCTCGTCGGCAGTCAATGCATCACAGTTTTTAAGAACGTTTGTGATAAGTTGTCGCTGTTTTGTGGTGTATTCTTTCAATTTACGCCTCTACATTTGCGATTCATTTGCATATGTTATAGCAAACAACTTGAACGTTGTCAATATTTTTTTTGCTTTTTCAAAATTAATAAGAAGGGCGCATTGCACGCCCTTCTTATTAAAAATATTGAAAATCACATAATTACAGTTCTTTGCTTGTGAAAGTCAAGGGCAAAATGTCGCTGAATTTATAGACTTTGAAGTTGTCGGGAGTGCCGAGTATCACTTCAAAATCCGCATCGCAAAACTCCGCCATGACCTGACGGCACACGCCGCAAGGCGAACATTCGGGAGATATTTCGCCTTCCCTTCCGCCGACGATTGCTATGCACTTGAACTCTTTTTCGCCCTCGCTCACCGCTTTTGCAAAAGCCGTACGCTCTGCGCAAATGGACGGCGAATAAGCGGCGTTTTCGAGATTGCAACCCATATATTCTTTTCCGCTTTTGCCAACAAGCACCGCGCCCACACGATAGTGCGAATACGGCACGTGCGAGAATGTGCGCATCTCGTTTGCAAGCGTCATTAGTCTTTTATAGTCTGTCATAATTCACCTCTTACTTTGGCAATTCAAAAATTATTTTGCAACTTTTGAAAGGAAACTCTCGCCTGCGGTGTCCTCTTGCGGAACGCCGAGATAGTCAAGCACCGTTGCAGAGATATCCGCAAACGTGCCTCTCGTGCCGAGATCGACGCCTGCTTTGATGCCGTCTCCATAGACGATCATAGGCACGTACTCGCGCGAATGGTCGGTTGAAGGTGTGGACGGATCGCAACCGTGGTCTGCGGTGATGATAAGCACATCGTCCTTGCGCATATTCTTCATAAATTCGCCGAGATAACGGTCAAATTCCGTCATTGCGCTCGCATAGCCCACGATGTCGTTGCGATGACCGTATTTCATATCGAAATCCACCAAATTGACAAAGCACAAACCCTCGAAATCGCGCTTTTGGATGTCGAGAGTGACTTCCATACCGTTGGCGTTGGACGTGGTGCGGTTGGATTCGCTCACGCTCTTGCCTGCGAAAATATCGTAGATTTTGCCGACTGAAATCGTGGCAAGATCGTGCTTTTTAAGCACGTCGAGCATGGTGGTGTGCGGCGGAATCAAGGAATAATCGTGTCTGTTGGACGTACGCGTAAACGGCCACTCGCCCGTGAACGGACGTGCGATAACTCTGCCTACGCAATGCTCGCCTTGAAGCATATCTCTTGCGATTTGGCAATAGCGATAAAGTTCGGGTACGGGAACGACGTCCTCGTGCGCTGCGATTTGAAAAACGCTGTCCGCAGACGTATAGACGATGAGTGCGCCCGTTTTGATATGCTCTTCGCCGTAATCTTTTATGACTTCGGTGCCGGAATACGGCTTGTTGCAAAGCACTTTTCTGCCCGTGCGCTTTTCAAATTCCTCGATAACGTCATCGGGAAAACCGTTGGGATAGGTCGGGAGCGGCTTTGGCGAGATGATACCTGCGATTTCCCAATGTCCGATTGTGGTATCTTTGCCCATGGACGTTTCTTTCATTCTCGCAAAACTCGCTCTGGGAGCGGAAACGCCTCCGCCCACGCCCTCGATGTTGAAAAGTCCGAGGCTTACGAGGTTGGGACAATCAAAATGCTCGTCCTTTCTTATTGCGCCGAGAGTGTTGCTGCCCTCGTCGTGCCAAAGGTATGCATCGGGCATTTCGCCGCAACCGCAACTGTCAAGAACAATAATAAATACTCTTTTGCTCATATTTACCTCTTATACAACGATAATATGTTGCTCTACACGCTCAAATTATGCAAGTTCGAGCGCGATTTCCATCATTTTGGTGAAAGAATTTTGTCTTTCTTCCGCCGTCGTGTTCTCTTCCGGATAAATGAAACTGTCCGAAACCGTGCAGATGCAAAGTGCTTTTTTGCCAGCGCGAGCAGCGTTGCAGTAAAGCGCGGCAGATTCCATCTCAACGCCGAGAACGCCCATCTTTGCCCATTGCATACCGCTGTTTGCGTCGTCGTAGAAAGTGTCCGACGAGAAGATGTTGCCAACCTTGTAATTTACGCCTGCTTTCTCGCAAAGTTCCGCGGCTCTGCGCACGAGGTCAAAGTCGGCAATCGGGCAGAACGTGCCGGGAAGATTGTATTGCATTGCGTAATTTCCGTTGGTGCAAGCACCCATTGCAATGATGATATCCTTTGCGTGCAAGTCCTTATCGAAAGAACCGCAAGAGCCTATACGGATAATATTCTTTACGTCGTAGAAGTTGAAAAGTTCATACGAATAAATGCCGATTGCAGGCTGTCCCATACCGGACGCCATAACGGACACTCTCTTGCCTTTATAGTATCCCGTATAGCCTTGTACGCCTCTTACGTTGTTGACCAAAACGGCGTTTTCAAGGAAGTTTTCCGCAATAAATTTGGAGCGTAGCGGATCGCCCGGCATAAGAACGGTATCTGCGAAATCACCGAGTTTTGCCGTGATGTGCGGGGTTGGAACTGACATATTTTTCCCTCCATAAATTTGTATTTGATTGCACAAATGCACGCTTTAACATATGTAAACGTATCGATAAACGTCGCTTTGTGCGATTTGCGCATATTTATCTATGCGCATATATTGCAAGACTTCATATGCACGAAGTCTTATATGTGTCTATATCAATACTCGCCTTCCGACTCTTGCTTTTTGACGATTTTGACAATACGGCTCGTGCCGAGTCTTTCTGCGCCGAGTCTTACAAACTCCTCTGCATCCTCGATTGAAGAAATGCCGCCTGCCGCTTTCATACGAACGTTGCTGCCGATATGTTCGGAAAAAAGTTTGATGTCCTCAAACGTTGCGCCTGCCTTCGAGAATCCCGTGGACGTCTTTATAAAGTCCGCGCCTGCGCGTGTGACAATTTCGCACATCTTGATTTTCTCATCGTCGGTGAGCAAGCAAGTCTCGATAATGACTTTGAGGATTTTGTCGCCGCAAGTTTGTTTGAGCGTTCTGATTTCGTCCTCGACGTATTGATAGTTGCCTGCTTTGAGTTCGCCGATATTGATGACCATATCGATTTCGTCCGCGCCGTTTTTGAGTGCGTCTGCGGTTTCGAAATTCTTAACGGCGGTGGTGTTGTAGCCGTTGGGGAAACCTATAACCGTGCAGATTGCAAGGCGGTCGCCCACATACTCTTTTGCCGCTTTCACATAGCAAGGCGGTATGCACACGGATGCCGTATGGTATTTCATACCGTCGTCGCATATTGCTTTGATTTCTTCCCAAGTTGCAGTTTGGGAAAGAAGAGTGTGATCGCATTTGCTCAAAATATCTTTGATGACCATAATATTCCTCACTTATTATTTTCAAGGCGCGAGAGTTCGCTTGCAACCTTTGATGCAAGAGTTGCGTTGTTAAGCACAAGTTTGATATTGCTTTCAAGGCTTTCTCCGCCCGTGATTTTTTGTATTTTGTCAAGCAAAAACGGCGTGATGTCTTTGCCTTTTACACCGAGAGCGTTTGCCTCGCTCACAGCCTCTTGAATTACGCTTTCGATATAGTCCGCATCCATAGAATACTGCTCGGGAATGGGATTGCAAACGAGCATACCACCACCGAGATTCATAGCGTCTTTTGCATATATTGCACTTGCGATTTCAAGCGGAGTGTCCATACGCATAGGCACTTTGTATCCGCTCTTGCGAGTAAAGAACGCAGGAAGTTCACTCGTTTGATAGCCGATGACGGCAACGCCCTTGGTTTCAAGATACTCGAGAGTAAGTCCCAAATCGAGTATGCTCTTTGCCCCTGCGCAAACGACGTTGACGGGAGTGCGTGCAAGTTCTTCGAGGTCGGCGGAGATATCCATAGTCTCTTGTGCGCCTCTATGCACGCCGCCTATACCGCCCGTTGCAAACACCTTGATGCCTGCCATTGCTGCAAGTATCATAGTCGATGCCACAGTCGTCGCACCGTCAAGTCCTTTTGCAACAATGACGGGAATATCGCGCCTGCTCGTTTTCGTTACGGAAAGTCCTGCCTTTCCGAGATGCTCTATTTCTTCTTTTGAGCAACCCACCGTGCATACGCCGTTTATAATTGCAATCGTTGCAGGCACGGCTCCGTTGTCTCTGACGGTTTGCTCAACCGTGAGTGCGGTCTGCACGTTCTTGGGATACGGCATACCATGCGATATAATCGTAGATTCAAGCGCAACTACGGGTTTACCCTTGCTAAGTGCGTTTTTAACCTCGTCGGAAATTTTCAATTGTATATTCATTCTTTCACCTTGTATATACGTTTTTTTGCTCTATTTTTATCAAATACACATTTCGTGTTTTGATAAAATTTCGTATCTTACAACACTATTCGTGTTTTTATATGTCTATTATTTCGACTTTTACGCCATTTTCGGCCCATATTCGGTATTTTGCAACACTATTCGTGTTTTATTGCTTATTCGCTTATTCTTTTCAAAATCGCGTTTACAATCATCTCGTATGCGACGTTGTTGTGTCCGCCTTCGGGAACGATGATGTCTGCAAGACGTTTGGACGGCTCAATAAAATGCTCGTGCATTGGCTTGACCGTTGTGAGATATTGCTTGACGACGGATTCGAGACTTCTGCCTCTTTCGTTGACGTCACGCATTATTCTTCTTATGATACGCACGTCCGCGTCCGTATCGACGTAAATCTTGATGTCGAGCATATCCACGATTTGCGGATTTTGGAAAGCCATAATGCCTTCGAGGATTATAACCCTTGCACTCTTGGTCTCAATCCACTCGTCCGTGCGGCAATGATGAGAAAAGTCGTACGTCGGGTGAAACACCGTTTCGCCGTTTTTGAGTTTTTGAAGATGCTCGATGAGCAAATCCACGTCCAAAGAATCGGGATGGTCGTAGTTTATCTTGCAACGCTCCTCAAAGGTTAGGTTGTCGTTGGACTTGTAGTAGCAGTCCATACTCAGCATTGCCGAGTTGTCGCCGAACGCCTTGTGAATACGCCTTGCGAGAGTTGTCTTTCCGCTGCCCGTGCCGCCTGCTATGCCGATTACGATATTATTCATACTCACCTCACAGATAAAGACCTTTCGCCTCTTGTTCGGCTTTCTTTTTAAGCCAGCACTTGCGGCACATTGCTATATAGCGGTCGTTTCCGCCAAGGCAAACCTGCTCGCCCTTGAACACGATATTGCCGTGGTCGTCCATACGCGCGTTAACGGTGGCTTTTGCGCCGCATTTGCACACGGACTTAATCTCGCTTATAGACTCTGCGATTTCAAACAAGCGTTTGCTACCGGGGAACATATGCGTGGTAAAATCCGTTGCAAGTCCAAAGCACAGCACGGGGATATTGAAGTCGATGACGATTTGACCGAGTTGATCCACCTGCTCGGGCGTCAAAAATTGACACTCATCGACGATGATGACATTGCAAGAGGAATAATCTCTCTTGTATAGTGCGTACAAATCCTCCGCCTGCGACACCGCAAGCGTCGGCGCGCTAAGACCTATTCTCGAGCGCGTTATACTCTCGCCGTCGCGATTATCCACCGCCGGTTTCATAAGCATAACTTTCATACCGCGTTCTTCGTAATTGAACTTGGTTATAAGTGCTTGAGCGGTTTTCGAGCAACCCATTGCCCCGAACTTAAAATACAGTTTTGCCATTTGTGTTCCCTTATATCTTTGGTATATTTTACTAATTTTACTTACTCAACTTTATCAAGCACGATAGGTCTGTCCTCTGGCTTTTGCTCGCAAATAGTCGTGGATTCGATAAACTTGCGTTCCGCATTCTCAAAGCGGTTTTCGTCGGACGTGTACATAATTGCGATAGGTTCGCCCTCTCTCACGTAGTCGCCCGTCTTTTTATAAAGCACGATGCCAGCCGAGAAGTCGATGCTTTCCTCTTTGGTATTTCTACCTGCGCCGAGGAGCAAACTCGCAATGCCGTAGCCTTCTGTATCGACATGATTGATATATCCGCTCTTATGCGCCTTAACGACCTTTTCAAAGGGTGCTTTGGCAAACTTGTCGGGATTGTCGATGCACTCGACGTCGCCGCCTTGCGCCGACACCATTTGTTTGAACGTTTCAAGCGCTGTCTTGTCCTCGATTGCCCATTTTACGGCGTTTTCGCACTCGTCCATACTGCCTTTACCTGCAAGATAGAGCATATTTGCGGCAAGAATCAAGCAGATTTCCGTAAAGTCTTGCGGTCCGTGTCCGTTGAGCGTGTCGATTGCCTCTTTCACCTCGAGCGTGTTTCCGATTGCGTTGCCCAAAGGTCTGTCCATATCCGTGATAAGCGCAAGCATCTTTTTGCCTGCACGCTTGCCGATTTCAACCATGACGGAGGCAAGTTCTCTGCTGTCCTCGAGCGTCTTTGCAAACGCACCGCTGCCCGTCTTTACGTCAAGCACTATGCAATCGTCGTCGGCTGCGAGTTTTTTGCCCATAATGCTGGACACCACGAGCGGAAGAGAATCCACCGTCGCCGTAACGTCGCGCAATGCGTATAACTTCTTGTCTGCAGGCGCAAGGTCGCGGTTTTGACCGACGATGCAAACACCGATTTTGTTTACGTTGTCAAGAAACTCTTGCTCGCTCAAGTCCGTTCTAAATCCCGGAATAGCCTCGAGTTTATCAATCGTTCCGCCCGTATGACCAAGCCCTCTGCCGCTCATTTTTGCTACTTTTACGCCGAGCGACGCCACGAGCGGCGCAACGACGAGACTCGTCTTATCGCCAACTCCGCCGGTCGAGTGCTTGTCAACTCTTATTCCGTCGATAGCGGAAAAATCGAGTTTTTGTCCCGAGTCACGCACGGCAAAAGTCAAATCCGCCGTCTCTCTGAAACTCATTCCCTTAAAGAAAATCGCCATAAGCAACGCCGACGCCTGATAGTCGGGAATGCTCCCGTCCGTGTAGCCTTTGATGAAGAAATCGATTTCTTGCGTCGTAAGTTCTCCGCCGTCACGTTTTTTGCGGATGATGTCGTACATTCTCATAAAATTTTCCCCTTTTATCTCGCGCGATACGTACGCGTATTATTTTTGCTATGATATTATACTACACTTTTCAAAAGAAAAAAAGACCCAATATTAAAATAATTGCACCAATAAGGTGCAATTATTTCAAAATCATATCGATATTTGTCTTTTTAATCTGTTAGATGCTCAGTTTTTCTTGTCGTCATCTTCTTTTTTGTCGAGCGGCGGATATCCGAAAGCCTCGTCGATAGGTCCTTCGTTTCTTGAAATAACCACCTCGTCGCCGTAAAAAACCGTCTTATCGCCGAGTTTGTCCGAATAGTCAATCACGATTGCGTCTGCCGCAACACTCTTTTCCGCCTCGTCCTCTTGCTCGTCTTTTTCATTAGTATTTTCATCGGCGTTTTCGTCGCTTTGCTCGTCGGATACCACGTCGCCGACGGAATTCTCTATGACTTCGGTTATACCCTTTTTAGCGTTCTTCTTGGCAAGGCGTTTTGCCTTTGCGTCCGCTCTGCGTTGTGCAAGTTTGGGAAGTTTGCCCTTCTTGACAAGCACTTCGATAGTTACGACGATTGCGATAACCACCGCAACGATACATCCGACGATAATGCCTGCGATTGCAAACACATTGAGTTTTCTCGCAACGAATTGGAAGTGTTCGTGGTCGGTGTAGAATCCCAAGCACGTATCGATGTCGTCAACCTGTTGCGCGTCTTTGCCGCTGTTTTCGTTGTATTGCACGATTGCGGTATCCGTGCAGACGATATTCACGATTTCGTCCTCATTCCACACGTACGCGTACTTATCGACGGGGCTACCGCTGCCCATACCTGCCTCTCTGTCTGCGCTAGACTCGAAATACTTGGCGTATCCGTTGTCCCACACTTCCAAAGTCGCATTGTAGTAGTTGTATTTGGTGAGAGTTTGTCCGCCCACAGCCATATCCTTCTTGGGCATCGCAAACCATTTTGCAAGCAACTCCGAATCGGCGTTCATATCCACGGAAAATTCCACTTTGTAGAGATTGTTCTCAAGCGTGATTTTTGCGCCGTCAGCAATAATCTCTTTGCAGAAGTCCATATTGTTGATTTCGTGGATTTCTTTAAGCACGTTGAGTTCGTCGTTGAACTCGGCAAGCGTCATAGATTCTTGGAAAGGCTTTGTGCCTTCGGGGAATGCAATATTTGCATACGGGAAAGTGCCGACGGAAACGTCGCAGTTGTAGTCTGCGCCGACTTCGCCGAAATAGTAGTAATCCAGTTCGCCGTCACCGTTGTCGTCCGTGCCTTTGCAGTAGCCGACTTTGAGGTATCCCGACCAAATGGAGAACATTGCGTTGAGCGTGGGATCGCCTGCATCGACGTTGGTTGCGAGTTGATAATACCATTTGTCGCCGTCGCGAAGGTTGACCGCGTGCATCTTGATCGTCGCAAGTGCGGCAAACGCATTCTTGGGGTTTGCCAAACTCTCTTGCACGACGAGGGATTTTGCGGTGTTAATGCGGCTGTTGTTTGCGGTGTTATAAAGCACCATAACGGCCTCTTTCATCTCGTCGTCCGTAGCGTTTCCTGCAACTGCCTTGTCAAGCAAAGCCTTATCCTCCGCCGAAAACAGCGAATCGTAAGACGGGCGAGAGCCTTCGGGGAGCGCAAACTCCACAGCGGCGGTCTCACCGTCGTCATTATTGCAAGCCACCAAACCGAGCGCGCAAGCAAGACATATCACGACGCAAAGCGCCAAACCGATAATTTTCTTTTTCATAAGTTTCCCTTTATCCGTATTTTGCGCAATATATGCACAATACTTATATATTTTACATTGAATAAAACAATGTGTCAATATCTCTTTTTTATGAAAACACGCCCCTATTCGTAAAGGGCGTGCCTTGTTTATTGTATATCCGACGTATCGTCGCTGCCTGTATCGCTGTCGATTAAACAGTCATCTATCGAGGTCAATTCGTCTTTTTGAACGCTATCGCCGCGTTTTTCGGCTTTTGCCTCTTTCTTTTCGATTTTGCGTTCTTTTTTCTCTTCTTTATCCTTTGCGTCTTGGTCTTTTATGGCTTGACGACGTTCTCTGTCTCTTTGCGCCATACGCTCGAAAGCGGCTTTAAGTTTGGGGGCTTTTCCGACTTTAACAAGGATTACGAGGACGATAATCACAACGATTATCGCGCCGAGAACGGATGCGCCGAGTGCAATCCAGAACGTAAACCAATCAAACACATATACGCTTTGCGGATCGCTGTAATACTCTATCGCACGCTCGATAATCTCTTCGTCCGATGCGCCAAGATACGTTTCCATAATGGACTTAATTCTCTCGTCTTGGCTGATGACTTCCACGATTTCATCCGCTTTCCACAAATATTCAAACTCGTTTTTCGGGCTGGAATCGATATTTTGACCAAGCACCTTCATAAGCCAGTTTTCGTAGGAGCGGAACGCCTTGACGTAGCCGTTATCCCACACTTCGACTTCCGCGCGCCAACCGACAATCGTGTTGTTGATTTTGAGGAAGGTACCCGTATCAAGGTCTCTCTTGGACATCTCTTGGAAGTCCAAAAATTCTTCACTTCTTTGGTCGTCGCAGTTGATTGAAAACTTCACCGTATAGAACTTTTCCGCCGCGTTGTATTCGACGCTCAAATCCTCGTCGTTGAGCAAGGATTTGTATATGCGCATATTGTTAAGTTCGAGTTGGCTGTCACGGCAGTTTCTTTCCGCTTGGTATGCCTCGAAACTATCGTAAACCACAGGCTCGTCGCCCTCGGGGATGATGTACGTCGCATACGGGAACGTTGCGGGAGAACAATCCAGTTGCGTATCCGAACCCATAACGTAAGCGTAGTGATATTTGCCGTCGCCGTTTGTGTAAGCCACCTGCAAATTGCCTGCGATAGGACTTAAAAGTTCCGCAAATCCCTCAAAGCCGGCAACGTCGCCTTCCGCCGCTTGAGAGGCAAGTTGATAGTACCATTTATCGCCTTTTTGGAGGGTGAATCCGTGCATATAAACTCTGCCCATCTTGTTTCCGCCGAGCGAGTCCTGCACCATGAGCGACAAACCGTGATTTTCGCTTATTCTGCTCTTATTCGCAACGTCGTAAAGGAGCATAACGGCTTTTTTCATTTCATCGACGGTAGCGCTGCCGTCAACCGCTTTTTTGAGCAAATCCTCCGAATTTGCGATTTCGTATTTTTCCATAATTTGCGAATCGTTCAAAATACTTTCGTAATCGGGGCGTGTGCTTATCTTTGCCACGTCGGCGAGAAAATCGCCCGTCGGCTCGATAACTTCCTCCTTATTGCACGCAACAAAAAACAGCGTGCAAGAGCAAAGCACGATTATCACTGCAACTATGCAAATAAATTTTTTCATTGACTCAACCTGCCGATATATTTATAAACCTTGATATGCTCTCAAGGCAAAGTTTGTGAAAAGACTCCCCAACGTTTTGTCGGATATTTTAATAATAAACATTTAGGTAATATATCGTCAAATATTTTGTAAAAAAACTTTCTTAAAATTTCATAAAGTTGCGGACAAACGTATAGTAACGATACAAATCGTCGCAATTGTTTATCCGCATTCTAAACCGTCAAATCTCTCGTTTCAACTTTTGGTAATATTTGTACACGTAGTCCTTGAGAACAGCCATGGTTTTGTCGTAGGACGCCTGCGACGTTGCAAGGAAAGGATCTGGTACGGGAGCGTATTTCCCCGTGGCGATTTCCGACAGCGTGTGATACTTTTTTCTATACTTTTTTGGTGTCATCAAACCGTGCATTTTTGACATACCGATAATTACGTCCGCCTTTTCAAATCGCTCTTTGTCGTCTTTGAAAGACGGCTTGTGGGCAAGCACTTCGTCTCTGTCAAAGCCCTCTCTCACGAGGATATCCACCGCTTTTGGAAAAATCTGTTTGCTGCGGTTGAATACGGCTGAAGAGCATACGCTGACCTTGCCTTTTAGTTGCTCGTCGTTATCCACGAGACGGCGCAACAAAAACTCGCAGTACGGACTGCGACACACGTTTGAAGAACACACGAATAAAACGTTCATACCCTGCCTTCCTTTAGTTTTTGATGATAAAAATCGGTATTGGTGGATCTTTCTTCCAATTGTAGAAGAAGGTCGCAAGCACCTGATATTTCTCGTCGTCCAGCGTTTTCAAAAAGGGCAAAAGCGCGTCCTTTTCCTCATATCCGCTGTCGCCGCCGTAATACACGGAAACGCACATCAAGCCGCCTCTTTTGAGCAAATCAAGCCCTTTTTCGATTGCCTCTTTGGTGGATTCGAAATGCGTATAAATGCTGTGGTCGCCCTTTGGCAAATATCCGAGATTAAACACGATGCAATCCACGCTTTCCTTTTCGGCATATTTGTCCATTTCGGCATGCGACGCGAGAATAACGTCCGCCTCGAGATTTTTGCTCTCGAGCAACGCTTTCGTGCTATCTATCGCGCTTTGTTGAATATCGAAGGCAATCACTTTGCCCTCTTTTCCCACCGTTTCGCACAAAAACGCCGTATCGAAACCGCGCCCTGCCGTCGCGTCAATGCAAAATCCGCCTTTCTCCATTTTTGAAGAGATGACGTTATGTACAAGTGTCAATGCGTTCATATCTACCTCTTTTCCCAATAATACCACGTATGCGCATATGTCGCAAGCGCAAAAACTGCAATGTGAATGTTGAATTTGTTTGGTACTTCGCCTACGGAAATGCTCGCGGCGGAATAGCGATTGTTACAAAGTCAATCGCGTCACTGAAAGTTATAGGCGAGCCACTTCGTGAGACGAAAAGACACGGACAAATCAAATCTGCTGGTACTCACTACGTTCGTTCCGCTACACAAACTTCGGCACGCAGAGCGTGCTTATTTTTATATCCGTTTCAACGTTTGTGCAAGCGCAAGTTGAACGGATATAAAAAACTGAGTGCACACTATGTATGCACTCAGCGAAGTTTGTGGTCGGAGTGGCGAGACTTGAACTCGCGGCCTTACGGTCCCGAACCGTACGCGCTACCAAACTGCGCTACACCCCGATAAAAATATTGGCTTGTTTCTTACTATCCTTGATTCGATGCGCTATCTTAATGTTTGGTAGCGTGCGCTTTCCGTCAGGTCTTGCGTTTTCGATTCAAAGTGGCAATCAACATAGGTTAGACATCAAATGTTTTTGTTTGCGGTCAGTTCTTATCGCAAACCAAACTGCGCTACACCCCGTTGGTAAACTTGATTGCTTATGCAATATACATCAATTTGCAAATTTTTGCAACAAAATTGCGCCAACAATCTAAAAAATTATATTTAGATTGCGTTTTTTTGAGATAAGTGGACAAAATCGTTTGCAAAATGCGTCCGTCGTGATATATAATCATTGTCGCAATGGAGCTTGGTGTAGTGGTAGCACTTGGGCCTCTGACTCCCACTGTGTAGGTTCGATTCCTATAGCTCCTGCCAACGCAAACACCCTCATGAATGTGAGGGTGTTTTCTTATATCATCCGCCCTGCGTGCTTGCACGTTAGAGCGGATGATATAAGAAAATAGCAACGCGCCAGCGTGTTTGCGTTGAGCACCAACGGAGCGCAACGGTAGCACATCGCCAGATGTGCATTACTATCTCCACTCATGCCGTTTGCAATCAACATTGCCTTTTATTATAAAGATATAGATAATTTAACATTCACCATTTGCAAATATCGCCGCAAGGATTTATAATATTGTCAATGACATCAACGGAGGCTATTATGGACATCCAAAAATATATGCCGAGCATCATCGACACCATCCAAAACGCCGTACGCATCAAGACGGTTGAGGACGCGCCCGTCCCGGGAGGCCCTTTCGGACAAGGCAACAAGGATTGCTTAGAATACGTGTTACGCGTGGCAAAAAATCTCGGTTTTCGCGCGGTGAATCTTGACGGATACTGCGGATATGCGGAAATCGGCGAAGGCAAAGACATCGTGGGCATCATCGGACACTTGGACGTAGTTCCCGAGGGCGACGGTTGGAAACACCCTGCCTATTCTGGCGAACTTGTGGATAACGAGATTTGGGGACGTGGCACAATCGACGACAAAGGTCCGATTATCATTTCTCTGTACGCAATCAAAGCGCTCATGGACGAGGGCTTTAAGTTCAACAAGCGCGTGCGCGTGATATTCGGTTGCAACGAGGAGACCAATTCCTACTGCATGGAGCATTATCTCCAAGTGGAAGAGCCGATAACCTACGGCGTAACGCCCGACTCGGACTTTCCCGTCATCTTTGCGGAAAAATCCATAAACAACATACAAATCAAAGGCAAATCCCGTCATTTCGGCGGCGCAAAACTCGTATCGTTGGACGGCGGCATCGTCATCAACGCAGTCCCCGACATCTGCACTTTCACTCTCGATTGCTCCGACGTATGCGCGGATTGCACAACGAAAGCTGTTTGTGCGTCTCTTGACAAAAACAACATCAAGTACACCCACACGCAAGATGGCAACCTCGTCACTTTCACGGTGTATGGCAAAGCGGCGCACGGTTCCGTTCCGCACCTCGGCGTGAATGCGGTCTCCTATGCTATAAACGCATTGAACGGCGTTGTGGAAAACGAGTTCGTCGAACTTTATAACAAATATATTTCCACCTGCGTACACGGCGAAAAACTCGGCTGTTTCGCAGAGGACGAATACGGCAAAATCGCAGTAAATATCGGTCTTTGCAAGTTTGAAAACGACGAGTATTGCATCAAAATCAACTCCCGTCTCCCCTTCAACACCACCACAGACAAAATGGTTGCGCAAATAAAAGACACCCTCAAAGGCGAAAACGCGCAAGTCACCCTCCTTACGTCCTCGCAAGGTTTCAAAATCGATCCCGAATCGGATATGATTCAACTTTTGCTCTCGGCATATCGCAAGGTTACGGGCGACACTCAAAGCCAACCCATTTGCAGCGCAGGAGGAACGTATGCAAGAGAATTTACCAACTGCGTGGCGTTCGGACCCGAGATGAAAGGCTACGGCGAGATGATAATCCACCAACCCAACGAGCGCATTTCGCTTGCGGCAATCGAGGCAATCTTCGACGTCTATCACACCGCATACAAAGATTTGATTGAAAAGGTCAATTTCTAATCGGAGCATTCAAAGCGGCAAAAACCGTTGCAAAACGGCTAAAAAATTAACAAAACCAAGTGTGGCAAACGCCGCGCCAAAGCGCAAAAGCCTGCGCAATAAACGCAGGCTTTTCACATCCTCAAACGGCAAATATCAAAAATATTTCTTTTGAGAATTACTGTTGCTTTGCAGCGACGACAAAAGTTTGTTGTAGTATTCGCCGAGATAATACTTCATATTCGGCGATGCTTTGAGAGCGTCCGCTGCGATATCGGGCGAAAGCGAACTATAAAAGTCGTACGCCACCTGATATCTTTCGGAATAGTTTTTCAACTTATCTCCGCTATACCCGTATTGACTCTCGTATTCACGCTGCTGTTTTTCCTTCTCGAGCTTATCCTTTTCGGCTTGCTTGAGATAATCGGATATCTTCTTTTGACGATTTTCCTCATACGCCTCGTTCTTTTGGCGAATCTCGTTGTTGTACTTCTCGTACTTTTCCACCGTCTTATCCCTCTCGGCTTTGAGTTCGTTGATTTTGTCCTCGAGTTCGACGGCGTATTTCAAATCGAGTTCCCCAAGCGCGGTATCCTTATCTCTTTCGAGTTTTGCGATGCTGTCGTTGATATTCGCCACTGCCTTTGAATACGCGCTTTCCGCGTCGGATGCGGATTTAAGATGCGATGCGTCCAAAGCGTCCATGCTCCCTGCCGCGATACTGCTCCTTGCGATGCCTCTTTTGAGCAGATTATCGTTGGCGTTTTCCCTCAATTGCTTATAGAGTTTGTCGAGATTCTCATAACTCTGCTTGAGCGTTTCCCCTGCCGCCTTCTTATTCTCGGCAAGAGCGTCGATTGCGCTTTGATACTTGTCGTCAAGATTATTGACCGCCTGTTTTTTGCTCAAATCGATACGCCCCTGCGCCTCTTTGACGATATCGTCGTCCGTGCGCGGAGTGTAGTCGATTTCTTTAAGTCCCGAATCTTTTGGAAAGAGCGAATCGAGATCCGGCTCTTCCTCTTTCGGCAAAGAATCGTTGTATTGTTTTTCGAGTTCTTTGAGCTTATCCACAACCGAATTTTCACTATTCAACGCGTCTCTGATTTTCTTTTGTCTTTCCTCTTCGAGTTGTTGATCGGTCTTGAACAAATCCTTGAACTCGTCCCATATTGATGATGCCATAAAACCTCCTTATGCGCTCGTTTGTTGTGTATCGGATGCCGATGCCGTGAGTTGCTGCACCTGACTTTTAAGGGTAGCAACCGCCTTTTCCAGCACCGCCACTTTAACCACCAACTCTTCGAGCGTAGATACAATTTCGCCTATATTCATACTCACCTCTTGCTCAAATCGACGTTTACGCAAAGCGGCGCAACATAAGCGTTTTCCTCCGTGCTTTCGATTTCGAATTCCAGCACCGAGCCGCTTTTTTCAACGATGACGTTTTGCAATTTCTCGCTGCCCTTAACCTTGCGTTCGTACTTTTTTCCGTCCAAAATAATGCGTATCGCGGCAGGATATTTGCAAAGCAGCGTAATATCCCTAACCGTAATCTGATACGGATATTGCGCCGTATCCGTCGGGCTTTTATACACCTTTTTGAGCGCGGTATCGAACAACTTTCCGCTCTCGGACACCATTCCCAAGCGGTACTTATTATCGTCGCCGAACACGCACAGCATATCCGAACCGTTGTGCGCCTTGACGGGCGAGAGCCAAACGCAATTCATACCGCTAAGCACCGAAACGCTCCCGTTTTTGACGTTGAAAACCACGATTGCGTCGTTGCCGCCCGAGGCGTTCTCGGACAAGTTGCAAGCGATATAATAGCAGTCGTCGATAAAACTCGCGCACAGCGTGTTCTTGTTTTCGATATTCGGAATTTCCTTTCCCACTCGCACGGAATCGTATCCGTCAAAGGCAAAAACGCCGTTCTCCGCGCAGTACATAATTTTGTCTCCGCACGTCGCAATCGAGTCTTTATATATACGTCCCGTATCGGTAAAGATCTTTTTCAGCAAAAAATCGTTCTGATCGCCGTATGCGGTAAGTCTGAAAATTCCGTACTCTCTGAACACGTAAAGGTAGTTCAAAAACGACACGACTTTCAACACCTCGCCGCACTCGTCGGCAAAGTTTATAAAGCCTGCCTCTTCGGGACTCACCTTCCAGTTGGTAGGGTTGAAGTCGTCCGAGAACCACACCTGTTTTTTACTTCCGTTGACGCTGCCGAACACCCTCTCGTTGTGAATGGTTATGGACGAAAATTTCGGCGCGTCGCCAAGCACGTAAGCCGTCGTATCGTCAATCACATGCACAGCGTCTATCTTTGAGGAAAGCAACAACATATCTTTATCCTTATAGTTGTAATTGACCGCATCCACGTCTCCGTCCATATAGAGATTTGCCACCTGATGCCACGTGTCCTCTTTGAACACCGACGTGTACCATATCGAGCAATCTGACAAGTGCGCCACGAGCCTGTCGTCGTGCTGTCCGTCCGTAATCTTTCTATAAAGAAACACCTTCCTTATCCCCTTGTCCGTGGCAAACGTCGGATACGCATGCCTCAAAGTGCTTGGATACTGAAAATATCCCGTCGCCGTATCTATGCCGATTTTTCCCGACAAAACCCCCTTATCGAATGCGAAATTGTAGCACTCCTTTGCATGCGCCATATCCGTAACGCCCTCGTCCAGCGAATTTACGAGTCCTTGAAATCCCACGCGGATTTTTCTGTTTTTAACGGGAATATTTCTCAATCCTTCCACCTCCTCGCCTTGATGACGATACTTCTACCCTTGTATTTGAGTTCGTTCATCTGCTCTCTAAACTCGCCGTCAAAACTCTTCGCAAGGTCAAAAACTTTGTTTTGGAAGTAATATTCCCCCAGCACTCCGCAGCAAAACGCACTTTGCGACAACCTGAGGTCGTTTATTTCGCTGTTTATGTTAAGGTCGATTTCCGAGGGCATACACGCGTATTTTATAGTCGCCTCGCCCTCGATTTCGGCTATAATTGACGGAGATTGCACGTAAAACGGCACGGACGAATCCCCAACCTTGATACTGACGATATACAGCGGTTTTTTCTGCAAAGACGAAAGCGGAGTTTTGCCGCTCTCGAACGTCACCTTTTGCGAGTAGTAGGTTGGGATATATCTCGACACGACCTCTCTATACACGATATTGCACGCGCCGAGCAATTTATCTTGCAACTCTTTTTGTTCGTCGGTGAGTTGTGCTGCCGACGTCGTAAAGTCCTTCTCGCCCATTCTGCGCAAGCACTCTCCGACAACTTTTTTGATATTCATAGCAATCCCTCCGTTAAAGCAAAAGTTTTTTCGCGAGCCGTTTTCTCGTTCCTGATGTCGATATCACGGTTATTTTTCTCAATCTCATCCATAAGAGCGGACAGATTTTCAATCCTCGTTTTGCGCGCATATTCGATACATCTTGCGTCGAGGCGGTCAAAGGGCAACGCAATCTGCATTGCCCCTTTCGCGTAAATCTCGAAACGTCCGCATTTGCGGTTAAAAAACAACTCGTAATTTCTATCGACCTGTTTCAACCTGCGCGCGATGTGAAACAAATCGTCCACGACTTTGACGAGTTCCATACATTAAGTCCAAGACGCCACGAGCGTTGTATCCGCCATAATCGGCGTAGAGAAACTAAACTCCTCGCCGTTTCTCTTCCAGCCTGCAAACGTCTTGCCCGTCAAAGTGGGCGCAACGGGTTGAACCGCGTGACCGCCGGGAAGAACGATTTGGTTAGAAACCGCGCTGCCGCCGTTAGAGTCGAACGCAACCATATAGAAATCTCTGTCCGAAGAAGTGCCTTTGAAGGTGAGTTTCGCCTGACCCATCGGGCGTTCGCAGAGCAAGTCGGCGTATTTGACCAAAGTTGCGCTGTAGCAAGCCTTATCCGCAACCTGATGCAAAACGGTACCGCCCTCGCCTTCGAGCCAACGCCAGTCGCAGAGTTGATGAAGTTTGAAGTCCTCGCTATTGAGGATATACATGCTGTCGTCCTCAACGAATCTGTCCGCCACGAACGGAATGCCCGAATAAGACAACGCCTTGTAACCGCCGTCGAGGTTGAGATAGTCAATGTTGGTGCGATTCTTGCAGAGATAATCGACGTATTGTTTTCTCATTTTGTAAGATGCCACGATAAAGTCAATCGTGCCGCCGGAAGTGGATTCAACGGCGTCGATAGCGTCTTGAATCGCGCCCGTGCTTACGGCTGCGTCGATAGTCTTGGTGTAGGGCTTGAGGAAGGAATATTCACTTCTGTTCAAGCCGTAAAGAGTGGTGCTTGTGCCGAAAATTGCCTCGAGACCTGTGATTTCGTTGCCTTTTGAGCCTTGCACGTAAATATAGCAACCTGCGCCATATACGCTGGGTGCGTTTTTGCTGAAAGTTACGATATTGTTCTCTCTGTCGATAGACACGATTCTGGAGCCTGACAAAACGGTATCTTTGGAGCCGATTTCGGAATAGAAATCAATCGTCATGCCTTCCATGATGTTTCTCGTGCTTTCAACGACAACCTTGTTTTTTGCGCCCGTGGTGTTGGCAACGGTTTTTGCGATACGACCGTAACCGTCGCCGTAAAGCATACGACCAAAGTTGAATTTGCTTGCCTTCAAAAGACCGTCCATTTCTGCGTTGAGCAAGTTGACGAATGCGCCTGCGCTGTTTTGAGAGGCACGGATAGCCTTATCGGAAAGTTCGATTTTGCCGAAGAGGTTTTTGAGCGTGAGCGTAAATTGTGCGTAGTTGTTGCCGCCGCTTGCAGGGAGCGTATCCGTCTCTGCGCCGCTGCCGATACCGCCGTTAATTCCGTAAGGAGCGAGTTTCTTGATTTCCTTGCCCCACACGTCGGACGTGGTTTGACCGATTTTTGCAAGCAATGGGTTGATACCCACGTTGAGTTGATCTGCGAGTACGCCGAGATAGAACGTTTTAAGAGCCTTGTCGGCGTTTGAAATTGTTACCATAATATTCTCCTTCATTTATTATTTTTGAGAAACAGCGCGCCTGCCTCCTCTATGGTTTTTGGCTTTGTGTCGGGAGCGACGCATTGAAGTCCGCCTCTTGACATAATCGTCGGAGGCATACCCTTGCGCATCTCACCAAGATACTTTTCTATAACAGCCTGTTTCACCGTGTCCGAGCAAAGCACGTAGTCGTTCAAAAATTGTCCGTCGGAAAGCAGTTCTTCGGGCGTTTTGAACTTTTCCGAAAGCACGCTCACAAGCGCAACGTCGAGGCAATTTTTATCTTGTCTGAGGTCGGGATTGTCAATGAGAATTTTTGCGATATCTTTCGCAAAAGGTTTTGCGGACGGGGTTCTTTCAAAAAACTTATCCACCGCCTCCTTCCAATCCTCTTCCTTTTTAAACGGCGCTTGCATAGCGTTTTCGAGTTCTTTCAGCCTTTGCGATTTTTTGGTAAACTCTTTTTCGAGCATACCGTAAGCACGCAACAACTCCTCGGGGTTTTTGAACTTTCCTATTTCTCGATTTGTCGTTTCCTTATCTTCTTTTTCGTCTTTAACGTCTTTGTCGTTTTGTGTTTCAACTTGCATATCTTGCTCTTTATCTTGCTCGTTCGTATCTATAAACTCTTGATTTTGTTCATTGCTCATAATCGCGTCGGCAATAGCCTCGCCTGCGCAAGCGGTCTGAATCCTATCCACGATTCTTTGCTTTATAGCGTCTTTGATGTCCTTTTCGTTCATAATGTCTTTTCCTTGTCAAATTGTTTTTGCATTTGCTCCACACCCTTTGAGAGCGAAAGCAACTCGTTATGTTTTGCTATATGGTTTGCCACTCTGTCGCGCATTGCCTTGTCTTTGGAGCATTTTGACGACACAATTTCTCTGATGTGTTCGGTGATGTGCATTGCGTGGTTGTCATAGACGTCAACAGGCACGTCTTTAGTTTCGAGATCCATATTTTCTTTGAGTGCTTTCTTGCGATGCACCTCGTCGTCGTTACGTCCGTATTCCCAGTTTCCGAATCCGAGAATTTCAAAGAGTTTGGTCTTTGTAACCGACGAGAGTTTTCCGTTTTCGTCCTCGAAAAGCCCGAGTTTGAGAAGGTCATATACCATAGCGCGTCTTGCCGAAAGCGTATCTTCGATATCGCTTATCGTATCGAAAACTATGTCCTCGCTGTCGATGTTTCCTGCCGAGAACGATGCAAGTTCCACCTCTCCGTTTTCGCCAGTTATGCGCTTAACTCTCGGCACTTTTGCAAATTGACGGTACAATCTCAACACGTGTTTGCTTATACGCTTTACGCTCTCTCTGAGGCTGTCCGCCGTGAGTGCGATACGAGTATCGTCTTGCTCCAAAAGCAATGAAATAGCAGTACCCGACGCCACGTTTGCAGGCACTTGCGAATAGGTCGTAACCTCGCTAACGCCGCTTATCATTACAAACTCGTTTAGCAATTTTTCCTCTTCTCGAGAGAACTCGCTCGGCACTTGCGTGGGCGATAGCGCGATAGGCGGATTGCTGCCTTGCCTATACACCACCACTTTTCCCGGGGGCAATCCCTCTTCCTCGAGAGCGTCGGTATCCACCGAGCCGTCCTCGACCGCATACACGCCCACAGCCATACGGTTCATATACTCGTGCTTTCTGTTTTTGACGGTGTTGTACGCTCTTTGCACGGGTATAATTCTCTCAACCACCGACGTTCCGAAGAAGTTTGAAAGGTTGTCTATGCACACCTGCTTTGAAAACGGATAGCCACGCGTTCCGTCCTCGCCGTTGAGATAGGGCATATCCCCCATATAGAGAAGAGTATCGCCCGCAACGATAATCAATCGTCCGTTGGGATACTCTCTCGTCGGTTTTTCGTATTTTTCGATGACGGTTACGCTGTCCTCTCTCGTCTCTTTCACCACTCTCGGCACGGATGCGACGTATCCGAATCCGCCGCCTGCCTGCACGTTGTCAAAGGAAAACACGTTCACCTCGCCGCCCTTCACGTCCTTGTTCCAAATGCGCTTAACCTCTTTCGTCGTAAGCACTTTTGCGTGAATGATAGACGATTGCTTGTCAATGTCGGTGATTGCGATATCCTCGGGGAAAATCTCAAACGGCGGACACAAATCAATTGTAACGTCCCCCTCTTTTATAAGACCCTCCGCGTCCAACGCATGTCCCTTTTCGCTATCCCACGTGATTTTGAAAAACGCGCTTCCCGAAATCTCGCTCCAAGTGTTTGCAAGCGCAAGTTGTTGTGAAAAGTCGTTTTCTTTGCACACCGCGTCAATAAGTTTGGTCGCAAGCGATGCAGAGGCAACGTCGTCGTCATCGTTGGTTGCAGGTCTCACCTGCGCTCTCGCCTTAACTCTTCCGAGCTTTGCAAGACGAGTTTCGAGTATAGGCGCGATGTGGTTGTACACCTCTCTTTCTTGCCAGAAATACTCTTTTCCGCTCTCCTCGATATCGCCCTTGGACGATATTTGCGCAAACTGGTTTCCCACCACGAAATTCATATTGAGTCGCCAATTGAGTTCGACAGGTCGTCTTGCGTCCTGTCGTTTCTTAAAATCCGCGGTAACTTCCGCAACGATTTTTTCTTCGATATCGGTCATTTTTATATCTCCTTATTTATTTGCGTTTTTTCTCGCAAGCGAGAGCGCGCTCTTCTTCTTTCTCTTCCTCAAAAAGTTGTTTGAGTAGCCTGTTTTTCTCTTCCCTCAACTTCTCGTCGCTGTACTCAGACAAATCGTCCTCGTCCGCATACATATCCATATACGTCCTAAACGCAGCCGAATCGGGCGGACAGTATTTTTTGACAATCTTCTTTCTCGTCAGCGACATTTCTCCGTCCTCGCCCACGCTGTACTCTTCAGACACCTCGTTATACTTGTATCCTTTCGCCCTCTTAAGCAAAGTCTTTTTCAGTTCTTCATCCATAATCTTTCCCTCATAATCCCACGCATCATTTTCTCCTTATCCAATTGTATTTTCGACTTCGGCTGCGCAATAGGTTTTGACGGCATTGGCCGAGTCATCACGAAATACCTCAAAGCGTCCAGCGCATGGTCGTCCTCTTTCTTGGGTCTGTCGTTTGCGCCCCACCAATATCCCTTCAACTCTCTAATAAGATTCGTGCAAGTCCTGAAGATATAAATTCTCGGCGGTCTTTGCTCAAACAAGGACTTTAACCTCTGAATACCGCTATATAAATCCTTGTTTACGTTGGTATTGACCAAAATTCCCTTTTCCGAAAACAACTCCGCAACGCTCTTTTGGCTGTTGAGCGTATGCTGATTTGCCGCGCTGTCTATAAGCGCATACAGCCGTCCCTTATCGTCTCTTTTCCACCCGAACTTATCCGCAATCGCAAAGATTTTTTCAACGTGCGTATCTATGCCCACGCCTGCCTCGAAGTGTTCTCCCACGACGTAAATCACCCCGTCGTAATCCACCGCAAAGAACAGCGCGCACGTCGGGTTGGTAAGTCCCGGGTCTATTGTGATATTGCTCTGCCACTCCTCCGGCACGTCGAAGGGGTCTATCACGTGTACGCTTTGGTCGAACTCGGGATATACCAACCCTTCTCCCGTCGAGAACTTTCCGTACCGCCTCGACAGTTGGTCGCTCGTTGACACCGACTTGCACATCGCCTCGATTTCCGCCTTGTCGAGATAGGGATTATCTTCCCATTGCATATACTCGCACCACACCTGCGGATCCTCTTTTTCGTTGAGTTCTATCTCGTCATACACCCACGTCAATCCCTTAAGCGGCGTCATCGTCCCGAATATATCTCCGCACCTGTCAAACACACGCATGCGGCATTCCTCGTATATATCCTTGGGCGGCTCTTCGTCAAACCACACGAAATCCAGCGACGCTCCCTGAAACTTCTCTCGTCCTTGGTCGCAGGACTTAAAACCGATTTTGCTCGTCCCTCCGAGAGCGTTTTTCACAACGATGTAATCGATGATTCCGTATTCGGGCGAAGAGCGTTTGCCCTCTTGCATCACGATGTCCTCGATAAACCTCGGCGACAGATATTTGAGTATTTTCGCCTGCGCCACGTCACGCTGAACTTGTTGGGACAAACTCACCACCCATCCGAACACGTCCTTTCTGTTCTGCCTATAAGGATGAATCCCCCTTGCCATCCACACGCTCTCCACCGCGCCGCACTCCGTTTTTCCCGAGCGGTTTCCTCCGAAAACCCACCTGTTTCGTTTTTGGCATTTATGAAAAGCCATCTGCTTTTGATGCACGACGTCCTTATTGTAGTTTGCAAGCGCGTCACGTTTTCTTAGGCTGATTTCGTTGTCTATTTGGATTAGTTTAAGCAATGTTTCCTTGTCTTTCATAGCCACAGCATACGACCGCCAAATGCGAAAATGCAAAAAATTATGACTATCAAAATTTACGATTTGCCAAAAAATCTCTCAAAATTGCAATTAAAGACTTTTATTTTGTCAACAAATATAGTATTATAAAAACTATGAAAAAAGTCACGCTGATAATTTCATCAATCGTTTTGTGCGTCGCACTTGCGCTCACCGTACTGGCAAGCGTACTTTTGCCGTGCACGATTGCGTATGCGGCGAGCGAAAAAGACGTAGTTCTCGCCACCGTATCCAACCTCGAAGGCAACGAATATCCCGTCGCCTCGACCCTCGCTCTTTACAACGGGACTGAAGGTTTCTATATTCCCGAAAGTTACTACGTAACCGACATCGAGCAACAGCAAAGAATCACCTACATTTACTACACCGTACAATATTGCGGACAAGAGTTCTTGTGCCAAGACGGCACCCTTCCTGCCACCTCGAAAGTAGCGTTTGACGACGGCGTATCCCCATATCCCGACGTCAAATTGACAATCGCAGGCGATAGCATCGATTTGAAAGGAACGGCAGTCACCAACGACTACACCATCAAATTTTTGGGATATCACCTCACCGATTCCACGCAAATCTACGTTATGGCAACCTACAACGGCGAGAGCGTATTCGGATATGCTCAAACAGACGCGTTTTCGGCGTTCGTCGTTCCCTATCACCCCATAGCCCAAGCCGAGCGCAACCGCATACTCGAGAACAAAAAACCTGTCGAACCCAAAAGCGGCGACATCGTTCCCAACACCTCTCTTGCATTGCGCATAGTGCTTATCATAGGCATCGCGCTCCCTGCGGTGATAATCGTGATTTTGCTCTTCAAACCCTCCAAACACGACGTCTCGGACGGCAAAAACCAATTGCGCCGCGCACGCAGAAAGGACGAATTTGATTACGACTCCTCTCGTTCATACTCCCCCGACCGTCCCTACGACGATAGAGGCTATAACGACAACCGCGACAACTATAGAGACGACCGAAACTACAACAACCGTCCCCGCGACGACTACGACAGATAACTTCAAACACATATAAAACCACACAAAAAAGCCCCGATTGCTCGGGGCTTTTTCTTTTACTTTCTTCAATTATTTACTTTCATTTTTATCATTATTTCCGCCAATTCCCACGACGTTATCCACGGGCATAGCAAACGCAATACCGTGCGCAGGCGTATGCGTGCCAACGCTCTTATAAAGCGCGTGCAACACGGCGTCTTTGATTTCGTCCGTCACGAGAATCATAATCATTTCTTTTTCGGGTTGAATTTGGATTTGGAACGCCTTTTCCGCCTCGAGATTCGCCGTACCGCGCGCAGACAGCACCGTGCCGCCTCTTGCGCCCACGTCTCTAGCCGCGTCCATCGCCTCGTCCGCAAAACCGTTGTTGACTATGCAAATAACCACTTGATGTTCAAATTTGTTCATTGTTTGTCCTCCTTGACGGTTCTGAGGTCGTTGCTCAAAAACCCGAATACCGCGACGCCTATCACGCTCGAAAGCGGAACGGTAAACGCCACTCCTTTTCCTCTCTTTATAGTGTTGAATTTCTCTTCGAGAGTCGCCATAACGTCCTTGACCTTTTCTTCTCTTATGACGCTGAAAATTACGGTCTTATTTTGGTCTGTAAACCCTGCAAGCGACAGCATCTGCGCGCTCGCCGTACCTCTTGCCCTCGACGTGCATTGGAAGTTCACCTCGAACATAGATTGCAAAAGGTCGGTATAGAACTCCGCCTTGTTGCTCGGCACTATCGTAACGAGCATTTCAAGCCTGTTGGCGTTGACCTTCGCCTTGTTCGGAGAGATTCTGCTTTTGACTTCTTGCGCACGCGCCTCGGCTTTTTTGACCGTTTTTTTCACAGTTTTTGCGATTTTCTTTTCAGCCATACGCCCCTCCTCACAGAAAATCTATGATTTGCTCGTCGTCCGCGTCGAGAATACGTTTCATGACGATTTTTTCTTTGACTTTCGCGCTCGTGATTGCTCTAAAACCCAGCAACTGTATCGTGATAAGCGGAGTCATAGCGACCATCGCCACGATACCGAAAGCGAGATTAAGCACTTGACTTGCGTCGCCCCAAATCGCGCTACACGCACCTATCGCAAGCGGCAAAATAAAGCTTGACGTAAGCGGACCGGACGCAACGCCGCCCGAGTCGAATGCGATTGCGGTGTAAATCTTCGGCACGAAGAAGGAAAGTCCGAGCGAAATGAGATAACCGGGTATCAGATAGTAAAGAAGAGAGAATCCGTAGATTATCCTTATTACGCTAAGACCGATAGAAAGCCCCACGCCCAGCGATAGCGCAACGAGCATAGAACGCTTGCTCACCGCTCCGTTTGTGATTTCCTCGACTTGCTTGTTTAGCACGTGTACCGCAGGCTCTGCGAGAACAACCACAAAACCTATAACGAACGCAAACACGATAAGCAGCGGCTTGCTGTACGATGCGATTTCCTGTCCGAGTTTAAAGCCGATAGGCATAAATCCGACGGTAACGGAGGTGAGGAACACCACGAGACCGACGTACGTAAACACGATACCTATTGCGATTTGAATTATCTTTTGTTTGGGAAGTTTAAGTATGGTGCATTGCAAAATTACGAAGAACACCACGATAAGCCCGAGTGCGATAAGCACTTCCAGAGCCACGCCGCCCAAAGCCGAGCCGAAGTTCGCCCCGAGGTTTGCGTCAACGGAATAATCGGGCAACGTATAGGACAAATCGCCCTTTGTAGCAAGCGAGAGTGCCATAACCGCAAGCATAGGTCCGATAGAGCAAAGCGCAATCAAACCAAAGCTGTTTTCTTTTGCGTTTCTACCGCCCGTATTGAGCGCAACGCCCACGCCGAGAGCCATGATAAACGGAACGGTAATAGGACCTGTCGTAACGCCGCCCGAGTCAAACGCAAGCGGCACGAAAATGCTCTTGCCGTTTTCCATCATTATCGCGCAAAGCGCAAAAAGCACCATATAGAAGAACAGCAGCAGCGATGACAAATCCTTTCTGAATACGATTTTCGCAATTGAAATCACGAGGAATATGCCAACGCCCACGCCCACCGTTGCGATAAGCACCACGTTGTTCATAACCGCGCTCACCTGCTCTGCAAGCACGGACAAATCAGGCTCTGCAACCGTGATGAGCAAGCCCATAATAAAGCCAACGCCCAGCAACAACGGCAATTTTTTTGACTTCGTCAAACCTGCGCCGACGTATTCGCCCATAGGCGTCATAGCCATATCCGCGCCGACGTTGAAGAGCGCAATACCCAAAATAAGGAAAATTGCCGACACCACGAAAGTGATTATCTCTTTCTTTGAAAAATCGGTAATTGGCGTAAGTGCAAAAATCAGCACGATAACCATAACGGGAAGTACGGAAAACAACGACTCTTTGAGTTTTGCAAGCGAGTTAAGTCCTACGTTTTTAGCAAGCGACTTTTGTTGAATAAGGTCTTTTGCGATATGCGCGCGCGCCTCTTCCCTCTTTCTTGCCTTTTCCTGCGCCTTTTCCTCCGCAGTCGGCTTTTTAACGCCGTCAAACACGGCAGCCTGCGCCGCAATACTTACTTGCGTATCCTCTGCCGATTTAGCATTATCGGTCAATTCCTCATTGCAAGGATTTTCGCCGATTTCACAAGGATTTTCGCCTGCGATTTGGCAATCTGCCGCCACTTCGCAAACGCTATTCTCCTCGTCTTTGCAAGGCGCATTGACCTCGCCTTTTTGCACGTCGAACTCCGTGAGCGTCTCACCCACGTTTTCGGCTTGTAGATTGGTGTTGGTCAATTCGTCTTTCATCATAGTATTTATAGTAAAAATATGTTTTATTTTCAAAAGAATGTTTTTCGCACGGTGAGTGCAAATATGTTCGGGTGTGGGTGTCCCACCTACTGTCATTCTGAGGGAGCAAAGCGACCGTGAGAATCCAGCCGTAGGCGCACATGGAATATTCCATTAGCGCAATTTAATTGCGCCTAACGTCGCTCTTAGACAGGCGGAACCTACGCAAAATCCTGCATTG
>DBJV01000098.1:2759-18529 GCA_002297185.1 Christensenella sp. UBA767 | reverse complement strand
CAAAGGGCGGTAAATATTACGTGACGAAGAACGACAGCGCGCTCATTGCGTTCAGAGTGGGCGAAAACTTTGCTTTCAATATTGCAGAAAGCCACACGGATTCGCCTTGCCTCAAAGTGAAGGGCAACAGCCTCGTGCAAACGCCAGAGGGCGCGCGAGTCAACGTGGAAGAGTACGGCGGACTTATCCTCTACTCCATGCTTGACGCTCCGCTTAAAATCGCAGGGCGCGTGCTTGAAAGACACGGCGACAAGCTCGTAAGCAAAGTTGTTGAGAGCAAGTACAACGTACAAATTCCGTCCGTTGCGATACACCACAACCCCACCGTCAACAACGGTATGGCGTTGAGCGTGCAGAAGGATATGTTGCCGCTTTTGGGCAACGTCGAGGATTTGTATTCCACTCTCTCAAAGGACGAAATCGTGGACGCGGACTTGTACGTGGTGCCTGCGACTGCTCCTTATTTTAGCGGCGTGAACGAGGAATACCTCTGCTCGCCGAGAATAGATAACCTCACGAGCGTGTATGCGTCTATGCAGGCAATCGTCGAATGCGATCCGCAAAACGTCGCGCTTGCGTGCTGCTTTGACAACGAGGAAGTGGGCAGCCGCACGAAACAAGGCGCAAACTCCGCACTCCTTCGCAACGTGCTGAAAAAGATTGCGCGCGGACTGGGCAAGAGCAAGGACGAATTTATCGCCGCTTGCGAAAACGGTTTTATCCTCTCTATCGACAACGGACATGCGATGCACCCCTCATTCCCCGAAAAGTCGGATATCAAAGAGCGAGTGTATCTCAACGGCGGCATCGTGATAAAACACCACACCAACTACTCGACGGACGGGTTCTCTTCCGCAGTGGTCAAAACTATGCTTGACAAGGCAGGCGTTGAATATCAGGATTATTACAATCATTCGGATTTGCGTTGCGGCAGCACCATTGGTCTTATGACAAGCGCAAACCTTGCGATGAACGCTTGCGACATAGGGCTTGCGCAACTTGCGATGCACTCCGCAGTCGAAACGGTGGGCGCAACGGATATAGCAAAAATGCAAAAGTGCGTAAACGCTTTCCTCGGCTGCGCAATCTTGCAAAAAGGACAAAACATAGAGATAAAATTATAAAAACAGACACTTAAACGTCGTTTTCGTGCAAAACAAATTGAAATTGAGCAATGAAAAAGGACTTGCGATTGCAAGTCCTTTTCGTTATGCTAAATCGTTTGATTATTCCACAAACGCTACGAACGCTTGGTGCGCCGTGTAGAGGTCGCCTTTGGAAATAAGTTCATAAGGTGCGTGCATGGAGAGTACGGGGACGCCCATATCAACGGTGTCAATATTCATATTGGAGATGAATTTTGCAACCGTTCCGCCGCCGCCGAGATCCACTCTGCCGAGTTCGCCCGTTTGCCATACGATGCCTGCTTTTGCAAACACTTGGCGCAAGTATCCGATATACTCTGCCGACGCGTCGTTGGAGCCGGATTTGCCGCGTGCGCCAGTAAACTTGTTCATCGTAACGCCGAAGTTGACGTGCCCTGCGTTCATATCCTCGAATGCGGACGCGAATGCAGGATCGTAACCTGCGGTGACGTCTGCGGAGATGCACTTGGAGTTTTCTCTCACGACGGACGAATTTGCGCCGTAGCTCTTTGCGATTTCATTGAGCAAGTCGTTGATAAGAACGCATTGCATGCCCGTGTTGCCCTCGGAACCGATTTCTTCCTTGTCGGCGAGAATGCACATAACCGTTTGGTCGGTGTTTGCCTCAAGGGTTGCGGTGATTTCGGGATAAGCGCACACTCTGTCGTCGTGGCCGTAGCTTGCCACGTACGCTCTGTCAAAACCGACGTCCTTTGCCTTGACTGCAGGGACTGCCTCGAGTTCTGCGGAAATGAAGTCCTCTTCGCAAATGCCGTACTTGTCGTTGAGGATGTTCAAAACGCCTTTCTTGACTGCGTCTTTTTCATCGCCTTTTACGGGGATGCCGCCAACGAGCAGGTTGAGGTTTTCCGCTTGGAAACCGTCTGCTATCGTCTTGGTGTTAAGCTCTTGAGAGAGGTGCGGGAGCAAGTCCGTGATGTAGAATACGGGATCGTTTTCGTCCTCGCCGACTCTGAGCGTGACTTTGCTGCCGTCTTTGAGCATCACTACGCCGTGAAGCGCAAGAGGAATGGTGAGCCATTGGTACTTCTTAATGCCGCCGTAATAGTGCGTCTTGAGATACGCCATATCCGCTTTTTCGTAGAGCGGAACTTGCTTGAGGTCAAGACGGGGGCTGTCAACGTGCGCCACGAGAATGCGAACGCCGTTCTTTGCAACGTCTGCCTTGCCTGCGCGGATGATGAAAAGTCCTTTGCCGCGATTGTTGTAGTAGAGTTTGTCGCCGGGGTTGATTTTGTCGCCGAGAACGTATGCTTTGTAGCCCTTCGCCTCGATCATAGCGACGCTTTCAGCCACCACTTCCCTCTCGGTCTTGCCGTTGTCGAGGAATTTTTTGTAACCTTCTGCATATTCGCTGATGACGGAAAGTTGCTTTTCGTCCGCCAATGCGTAAACGTTTTGTCTTTTATAAGTGTAATCCATAAAAGCCTCACTAAATTTATTTTCTGCAAACATTATAGCACACCCGTGCGAAAAATCAACAGATGTGCCTAAACTATAAAAACTAATGAGCAAATCGGACGTTATTTCCTTCCGACAAGCTCATCGAGCGAAACGTCAAAAATATCCGCAATTTTGATAAGCATACAAATATCGGGCGTGCTGTATCCGTTCTCATAATTGGATACCAAACTCTTTTTGCCGCCCAACATTTGAGCCAGTTCGCTTTGCGTTTTGCCGTGTAACTTGCGAAGTGCCTTAATGTTTTCGCCAATTTCGTTTTTCATATTGACAATGGTACAAGTATTTTGTACAATATGTTAAAAAGTACAAGCATTTTGTACAAATTTATGGAGGAAAATCAACAATGAAAAACAAAATGACAGCCGGACTTTTGGCTCTTTTTCTCGGTGGACTTGGCGTTCACAAGTTTTATCTCGGTGAGAACGGGATCGGCGTAGTATATCTTTTGTTCTGCTGGACAGGCATCCCTGCTATTATCGCCTTTATCGAAGGCATAATTCTTTTAACGATGAGCGATGACGATTTTAACGAAAAATACAATTGCAATGCTAACACACAGAAAGCTACGACTTCTACTTGCACATCGGCGGAAAATCAACCGACGTCAACCGACATCGCACAAACTCTTATGACCTACAAGAACTTGCTCGATACGGGAGTTATCACACAACAAGAGTTTGACGCTATAAAACTCAAATTATTGAAACACGGGGTGTAAATCAAGAGGTTGCTTTATAGGCAAAATACAACGCACTAATGGTTGTCTTTTAAATGGCTTTGTGACTGCGGATTTACTCAAAATAGGGTTTTATCGCTCAAAAACAACCAATAATCTCGCCAATTGACAAAAATTAACGAATACGAGGTAAATTATGAAAAAAGACATTAAATATATTTGCATACCGATTATAGTATTGCTTGCGCTAAGTTTTCTTTTCGGATTGATAATAAACGGCGTTTTCTTAAATCCGTTCGGAATATTCGGAAGTATTATATTGCTCGGAGCAATCATTTTTACGGGTTTTGCAATGTCAAAAAAACCACTATTGATTATCGGAATGCTGGTGATAAGTTTTATTTCAAAATTTTTGATAGGTTCCTTTAATTACGTTAACCTTAGCACTTGGAGTTCGCTTGTGAATAGCACTATTTACAGTGTATTTCTCAATATCGCAAACGTGCTTGCGGCAATATATCTCGTTTGGAACATTTGCGCAATATTCATTGAAAAGCAAAGCAAACAAACGGTTTCTGCGGCTTTAAATGCCCCGAAATCAGGTGACTGTCCTTCTCTCGGCGCAATCGACGATATGGCACAAGAGCTGCAACAAGCCAAATCTTTGCTTGATAGCGGCGTACTTTCCGACGAGGAATTTGTTGCCGAGAAAGCGAAAGTCCTGAAAAAATACGGTTTTGCGCCGACAATTGTACAAGCACAAATACAACCGACGGCACAAAATGCACAATCAGATTCACTTCCAAACGTGGAAGGAACGTACAAATTCAGCGATATACTATTAACGCTCTCAAACGCTCATTACGACTTCAAAAACGTCAATTCCGACGCTCCGCTTATGTCTGGAACGTACGTATTGGATTTAAAGAGGAAAATCGTTTCGCTTTCCAAGTCCGACAAATCGCTGATGCAACTTTCCATCGACGAAAACGGAAATCTCGCGACTTCCAACGGCAACGTCTATGAAAAACAATAACGTCAAGTAACACACGGCAAACGCTGCTCTTTGAGCGGCGTTTGTTTTTTGCCGTTTTGCATTTACAAGCGCGAGTTTTGTGGTATAATTATTGCATTAAATATCTTATAGGTGGTTTTTATGATCGTAGATAAAAGGCAAGAGGTGCTTGCACACAATTTGGTCAACTATTCTATCCATGTCGGCAAGGGCGATAAGGTGTGGATTGACGCTATCGGTTGCGGAGAGCAACTGCCTGCGTGCATTATTCGCGAAGTGTATAAAGTGGGCGGAATCCCGTTCCTCAACATCATCGACAAGCGTTTGCAACGCGAATTGCTTATGGGGGCGACTCCCGAGATGCTGGATATTTGGGCAAAGCGCGACGCGGATTTTATGGATAAAATGGATTGCTATATCGGCATCCGCGGCGGCAACAACAGTTATGAGACGAGCGACGTACCCGAGAGCATTATGCAAGAGTACGACAAGCGTTACGGCATTCCCGTGCACAGCGACAGGCGTGTTGCGCATACGCGTTGGGTTATCTTGAGATACCCCACTCCCGGCATGAGTCAGCTTGCAGGAATGAGTACAGAGGCGTTTGAGGACTACTTCTTCAACGTGTGCTGTCTTGACTATCAAAAGATGAGCGACGCGATGGAACCGCTGGTTAATCTTATGAATAAGACGGATAAAGTGCATATTCTGGCAAAAGACACCGATTTGACGTTCTCTATCAAGGGCATCCCTGCAATCAAATGCGACGGCGCTTGCAACATTCCCGACGGCGAGGTTTATACCGCTCCCGTCAAGGACAGCGTGAACGGTTATATCAGTTACAACACGCCGTCTATCGAGAACGGATACCGCTTTGAGAACGTGCGCCTCGAGTTTAAGGACGGCAAAATCGTCAAGGCAACCGCCAACAACACAGAGAAAGCAAACGCCATTTTCGATACCGACGAGGGCGCAAGATACGTGGGTGAATTTGCAATAGGCGTAAATCCGTACGTAACGCAAGCAATCGGCGATATTCTCTTTGACGAAAAGATTAGCGGCTCTTTCCACTTCACTCCCGGATGCTGCTATGACGACGCACCAAACGGCAATAAGAGCGCGGTGCATTGGGATTTGGTATTGTGCCAGGCGCCCGAGTACGGCGGTGGCGAAATTTGGTTTGACGACGTTCTCATCCGCAAAGACGGTCGCTTCGTCCTCCCCGAACTCTTCGGCTTGAATCCCGAGAATTTGAAGTAAATTCTAGTGAGTTAAAAAGCCCCGACACACCGTCGGGGCTTTTGTTATTACTGATTCAGTTTTTAGATATTACCATTGCTTTACAATCTTTCTCTCCAATTGGAATAACTAGGAATAATTGTAGTTTTTGTTGTATACACATTGTATATCACTGCGTTGTCATAATAAAACTCATAATAATTGGGGACAACTAATACCTCATTGGCTTTTTCACTGTCCACCAAGCAAATGTTGCCATCTTTTATGGTGTAATTGCCGTTTTGTATCAATTGGATTGCCGTTTTGACATATTTGTTTGATAAAACATCTTGTAATTGCGCTTTTCGCTCGTCATCGATTTTGTCTGTTACATCTTCAGAAAATTTGACAACATACCCTATGTTATAATATCTGTCATTATCGCAAATCGTGTACATCGTCAAATCAATTTCAGCACTACTTGCATATACATAAGTACACTCATAATTCTTTGCGATTTTTATCGTCATAGTATCATCCGAATCGTAACTATTAAAAAATCTGATTGTGAGGTTACTTGCATTGTTAATATAATTCAATAGCGTTTCACTTGTGGCGGTGCTTTCGAGAGTTCCGTTTGAATATCCTTCCATATCAGCAATTGCAAGCCATTCCGACTCGCTTGGGCTGCCACCCTTGTTATTGTCGCAAGCAGTAAGCATTGCAAAAACGCAAACGATAACGATTAAACATAAAGCAAATTTCTTCATAATATCCTCCTAAAACATAAACAACGTGCGCGTTTCGTTACAAATATTATACAACATCCGCAAAGATTGTCAACTTCCGCAAAATTGCGTGCCCTTTTGAAAACCATATGAAAAATCCACCGAATGATCGGTGGATTTTTATAGATGTTTTATCGATTAGATAAGTTTCAAAATGCAGGTCTCTGCTGCGTCGCCGCGGCGGTTGCCTGTCTTGAGGATGCGGGTGTAACCGCCACCTTGTCCGAGTTCGTTCTTACGAGCATCGTACTTGGGTGCATACTCTTTGAAAAGCTTTTCGATGAGCGGGTGTTTGGTGTCTTTGATGCGTGCTTTGTATGCGCTCTTGGACTCTTTCTCGCCCTTGATTTCTTTGAGGTCAACAAGTTCTGCCATAAGTCTTCTGCGTGCTGCGAGTTTCTTGGGGCCGTCGTTGGTGAAAACGACTTCGTTCTTTGCGCCCTTTGCGTTCGTAACGGTCTTGGTGACTTTGACGTCGTCTTGATAGGCTCTCATTGCGATTGTGATGTATTTCTCTGCAAGACTTCTGACTGCTTTTGCGCGATCGACTGTCGTTTCAATTTGACCGTACCACAAGAGTTCAGAAACTTGGTTTTTGAGCATAGCCATTCTTTGGTCTGTGCGTTTTCCTAATTTAGACATTTAGTTCCTCCTGTACCCTTAGTCCTCAACGACTTTCAAACCAAGTCCGAGGTCTTCGAGTTTCTTGACAACTTCTTCGAGTGATTTTCTGCCGAGGTTTCTCACTTTGAGCATATCGTCTTCCGTACGCTTTGTGAGGTCTTCGACTGTGTGGATATTTGCACGCTTCAAGCAGTTGTATGAGCGTACCGAGAGGTCGAGATCTTCAACCGACATATCGAGAACCTTGGTCTTGGTGTCTTGCGTGTCGGGTTTGAGAATTTCAACGCCCTTCATACTTTCAACGAGGTCAACAAAGAGTTTGAGATGATCGTTCATAATCTTTGCTGCGAGCGACGTGATTTCTTCTGCGGATGTCGTGCCGTCGGTTGTCACTTCGAGAGTGAGCTTGTCAAAGTCGATGCTTTGCTCGACACGAGTGCTTTCTACCGCATAGTTGACTTTTACAACCGGCGTGTAAATGGAATCGATTGGAATGTAACCGATGAGTTCGTGACTGTCCTTGTTTTGAGACGCAGGAACGTAACCTCTTCCGCAATCCACGAAAATGGACATATCAATCTCAGCACCCTCGTCCAAAGTGCAGATGACTTGGTCGGGATTCATGACTTCGATGCCTGTTGCGCATTGAATGTCACCGGCAGTAACGGTGCCGACGGTGTTTGCATAGAGTTTGCACTCTTGCTTGCCGGCGGTTTCGAGACTGCTTACCGCTTTGAAACGAACAGTTTTGAGGTTGAGGATAATTTCTGTAACTTCCTCTTTTACGCCCTTGATTGTGGAAAATTCATGCTCCACACCCGCAATCTTGATACCGACAGCTGCGGCACCCGGAAGTGCGGAAAGAAGGATACGACGCAAGCAGTTGCCGATCGTCGTGCCAAAGCCGCGCTCGAGCGGTTCGACTACGAACTTGCAGTAATTGCCGCTTTCGTTCGGGGTAGGCGTAATTTTGGGACTTCTCATTTCCATCATAACTGTGTCCTCCAATCAGATTATTTTGAGTACAACTCGACGATAAGGTGTTCTTGAATATCGAGGTCGATGTCTTCTCTTTGAGGAAGTGCTACAACCTTGCCCGTCAACGTTGCGTTGTCGAATTCAAGCCATTTTACGAGGCTGAGATTCTTTGTTTCTTTGACAGCGTCCCACATGGAAGAGTCTCTCTTGTTCTCTTTGACTGCGATGACGTCGCCGACTTTGATGAGGTAGGACGGAATGTCAACCGTTTTGCCGTTGACCGTGATGTGTCCGTGGTTGACGATTTGACGTGCCATTGCTCTTGAAGAGCCGAGACCAAGACGATAAACTGCGTTGTCAAGACGTCTTTCGATAAGGGTGAGCATGTTGTCACCGGTGACACCGCGCATTTCGGACGCTCTGTCATAGTACATCTTGAATTGTTTTTCCGTAACACCGTAGTAGCGTTTTGTTTTTTGTTTCTCGCGAAGTTGGATGCTGTAACCGCTTGCTTTCTTTCTTCCTTTGCCGTGGTCACCCGGAGGTGCGTACTTGGTAAGGATGGGGCATTTGGTGGAACTGCACTTTTCGCCTTTCAAATAAAGTTTGCAACCTTCGCGTCTGCAAAGACGGCAATCTGCTCCTGTATATTTAGCCATAACTTAAAATCCTCCTCTTACAGTCTTCTCGCCTTCGGCGGACGGCATCCGTTGTGAGGAATCGGAGATACGTCTTGAATGAGGGTTACTTCGATACCGACGTTGCCGAGTGCGCGGATTGCGCTTTCTCTGCCTTGGCCCGGACCCTTGACGTAAACTTCAACGCTTCTCATACCTTGGTCGTAAGCGACTTTTGCTGCGTCTTCACTTACCATTTGTGCTGCAAACGGAGTGGATTTACGGCTGCCGCGGAGTTTGAGCTTGCCTGCGGATGACCAAGAAATCGCATTGCCGTTCATATCGGTAATAGTGACGATCGTGTTGTTGAAAGATGCATGGATATGCACTTGACCTTTCTCAACGTGTTTGATATCTTTTCTTTTCTTAATAGCCTTTCTTGCAATACCTGCCATAGTCGCGCCTCCTTATTTCTTGCGGCTTACTGCGCGCTTTGGTCCCTTTCTTGTACGGGCGTTTTGTTTTGTGTTTTGGCCACGGACGGGAAGTCCTTTTCTGTGGCGAACACCACGATAGCAACCGATTTCCATCAATCTCTTGATATTGAGACCGACTTCTCTCTTGAGGTCGCCTTCTACGTGCAAATGTTGTTCAATGTAATCACGAATGAGACTTACTTGGTCTTCTGTCAAATCCTTGACTCTGATGTCGGGATTGACGCCTGTCTCGCTCAAGATCTTTTGAGACGTTGCAAGACCGATACCGTAAATGTAGGTAAGTCCGTATTCAACTCTCTTGTCGCGCGGAAGATCCACGCCGGCGATTCTTGCCATTTTCTACCTCCGAAATAGTGAAAAAAGTTTTTTATATATGCCACGCATAGGTAGTTGCCGTTTAATTGTGGAATGTAGCAACCAGCCGCCCTACGCTTTTTGCCGATTTTAACTTTTGAAGTCTTAAAGCGGAGCTATGCCTCAAAACGTTCAAAAGCCAAACCCCTCAATCAACCTTGACGTTGTTTGTGGTTTGGATACTTTGAGCAGATAACCATAACTCTGCCGTTTCTTTTGATAACTTTGCATTTGTCGCACATAGGCTTGACGCTGGGTCTGACTTTCATAGTTAACCTCCTGATGAGTCCTTTTGTTTGGCTTTGATTTGTTGACCTTATTTGTTGCGGTAGATAATTCTGCCTTTTGTCAGGTCGTACGGCGACATTTCGATTTTGACTTTGTCGCCCTCGAGAATTCTTATGTTGTTGATGCGCAATTTTCCGCCGAGATAAGCAAGTATCTCGTGTCCGTTGCTCAGCATCACTCTGAACTGCGTCTTTGGCAATACCTCAATGACTTTGCCTTCGGTTTCGATAACGTCTTCTTTTGACATAGAGTCCTCTTTATTCTTTGTTGTCATTGTAAAAACGGAGCGCGCTGTGCAGTTCTGCATCGAACACTTGCATACCGTTTTTAAGTTTTTCCGCAATCTTTTCAAGCACGTCGCCCGTGGATTGCAGGTGTTTTACGTTTTTAAGCTTTGCGCTTTTGATGTGTCTCAAATCTCCGTCCGCAATTCTTACGGTGTTTTCGTCAACGATTTCTACAACCGCATAGTACGCACCTTGGTCGCGACCGGCTTTTGAATAAACGATTGTTCCCAGTTCCATATCAAAGCGTAAGTATTTCTGCTCCGTTTTCTGTCAGAGCAACAGTGTTTTCGTAGTGCGCCGACGGCTTGCCGTCCAAAGTTTCGCACTTCCAACCGTCCTCTAAGGTCTGCCACGTTCCCATATTCACCATCGGCTCGATTGCAAGCACCATGCCGACTTGTAGTCTCGGTCCGTGTCCTGCCTTGCCGTAATTCGGCACCGCAGGATCTTCGTGCATCTCGCGTCCTATGCCGTGTCCGACCATCGAACGTACGACGCCGTATCCTCTATCCTCGTTATACACTTGGATTGCGTGAGATATATCTCCGAGATGTCCGCCGTCTTTGAATTGCTTGACGCCTTCAAAGAAACTCTCTCTCGTGGTGGCAACCAACGCTTTCTTCTCGTCGCTTACTTCGCCGACCAAAAACGTTCTTGCCGCGTCTGCTTGCCAGCCTTTGAAAACCAGTCCGCAGTCAACGCCGATTATCTCGCCTTCTTTGAGTCTCCTTTCGGACGGGAACCCGTGAACGACCACTTCGTCGATTGACGCGCATATCGTGCCGGGGAATCCGCCGTATCCGAGGAAGGACGGGGTTGAGTTGTGCCTCTTTATAAAATCGTATGCAAACTCGTCGAGTTTTTTGGTGGAAACTCCGGGCTTTACTCTCTCTTCGAGGTAGAGCAGGCAATCACGCAGGATTGCACCGGATTTTCTCATACATTCAATTTCTTGAGGACTTTTGATGTTTATCATTGGAGTACCTTCTTGATATCCGCAAAGATTTCTTCCTTCGTGCCGTTTGCGACGATATCTACGATCTTGCCTTGCGCACGGTAGTAATCGATGAGCGGTTGAGTTTGTTCCTGATAAACTCTCAGTCTGTTCTTTACGGTCTCGGGCTTGTCGTCGTCACGGATGAAAAGTTCCTTTCCGCACTTTTCGCAAGTCGTCTTGCCGTCGAGCATGGAGATGTGATAAGTCTCACCGCATACGCAAACTCTTCTTCCGCCGAGTCTTTCGATTATAGTCTCGAAAGGAACATCGATGTTGATTGCCATATCGATTTTCGCAACTTTATCAAGCTCTTGTGCCTGAGCAATCGTGCGAGGGAAACCGTCGAGGATGTATCCGTTTTTGCAATCGTCTTGTTCAAGTCTGTCTTTCACAAGTCCGATGACCACGTCGTCGGGAACGAGTCCACCCGATTCAACAAACGCTTTCGCTTTGAGACCGAGAGGCGTACCCTCTTTCATATTGCGACGAAGGATATCACCCGTTGAGATGTGAGGAACTTTGAATTCCTCTGCAATCATTGCCGCTTGCGTACCTTTTCCTGCGCCCGGAGCGCCTAATAATATAATATTTTTCATAATTATTTATTATAGCACTTTTTCTTTGTGATGGCAATCAAATCGATTGCCGATTTGAGCCATCACTTGAAAAATATAGGTTAGTTTGTCGTTTTTCTCTTATTTGAGGAAACCTTTGTAGTGTTTCATCATGATTTGAGATTCGAGTTGCTTGTTGATTTCGAGAGCAACCGATACGACGATGAGCAATCCGGTTGCGGAGAACGAGCTTGCAAAACCGAGATTGTATTGCGGATCGGAATATTGTCCGGACAATGCCATGAACAAGAACGTCGGGATGAGCGAGATGATCATGAGGAAGAGAGCGCCGAACAACGTGATACGGTTGTTGATCTTTCTCAAGAAGTCGCTCGCCGGCTTACCTGCTCTGATGCCGGGGATGAATCCGCCGTATTGTTGGATATTTCTGGACACATCATCGGGGTTAAACTGAATTTGTGCATAGAAATAACTGAATCCGAGAATGAACAGAGCCAACAACACGTAGTAAACGGCAGTGCCGCTACCCATGTATTGTGCATACCAAGTAGCTGCCGACGTTTCATTGAAGAAAAGTTGGATGATCATTTGCGGGAACATAAGCAAAGACGACGCAAAGATGATGGGCATAACGCCGCTACCGTTGACACGGATGGGGATATAGGTCGTTTGACCGCCATACATCTTGTTGCCTTTGATTTGTTTGGAGTATTGCACGGCAATTCTTCTTTCCGCACCGTCCATGAACACGATGAACACGAATATTGCAACGACCAAAGCGATAAAGCCGAGGATGTTCCAGATGTAAACCCAGTTGTCTCCGACCATTCTAAACGCTTTTGCCATCGTCGTGCCTGCCGTGGAGAGGATACCGATGAAGATGATGATTGACGTGCCGTTGCCGATGCCGTATTCCGTGATTCTTTCGCTGAGCCACATAACCATGACGCTGCCTGCTGTGAGCAACACGATGGTTATTGCCATTGTAAGAATGGGATCGCCCTCTGCTGACATTTCGAAACCGAAGATAGGACGTATATACGACTTAAAGCCGACGACGATACCGATTGCTTGCACGATTGCAAGAACGATAGCCACGATACGCGTGATTTGCGTCAACTTTTCTCTTCCCTCGTCGCCCTCTTTGGACAATCTTTCAAGCGCAGGAATGACAAGTGCGAGCAACTGCATGATAATCGACGAGTTGATGAACGGCAATACGCCAAGCGCGAAGATTGTAGCGTTTTGCATTGATCCGCCCGTGATTACGTTTAGAATTCCCAGAAAGTCATTGCTAAACTCAGTTGCGTTTACCATCGATGCCGCGTTGAACGTCGGAACAGGAACGTAGCAACCGATTCTATAGACGAGAATGAGAGCGAGTGTAAGCCAAATCTTCACTCGGATCTCTTTCGTCTTGAATGCGTTTTTGAGTGTTTCAAACATTATAGCACCTCTACTGTGCCGCCTGCCTTTTCGATTTTTTGAACTGCAGACGCGGTGAATTTGTTGGCTTTGATTGTAAGTTTCTTCTCAAGTTCGCCATTGCCGAGGACTTTGAGTCCGTAAGGCTCGACTTTCTTGATAATTCCACTTGCAACAAGTTCATCAATACCGACAACTGCTCCGTCTTCAAATCTATTGAAAACGTCGATGTTGACTTCATTGTAAACGTGTGCGAATCTCTTGTTGTTGAAACCGATTTTCGGAAGTCTTCTGGTCATCGGCATTTGGCCGCCTTCGAAGTTGGGACGTACGCCGCCACCGCTTCTTGCCCATTGACCTTTGTGTCCGCGAGTTGATGTTTTGCCCATACCGGAGCCGATACCGCGACCGATTCTCTTGGTTGCGGTGCGTGCGCCTTCTGCGGGTTTAATGTCTTGAATGTTCATATTGCGCCTCCTCAGACTTCCTCAACTTTTACAAGGTGAGAAACTTTCGCGATTTTTCCTCTCACGCAAGCGTCGTCAACGAAAACGTTGGAGTTGCCGATTTTGTGCAAGCCCATTGCCTCGAGGTTGGCTTTTTGGTTCTTGAGGATGCCGTTCGGGCTCTTTACGAGAGTAACTTTGATGTTCTTAACTTCTGCTTTTGCAGCTGCTTTCTTAGCCATAGTACACCTCCCGATTAGTCAGCCACGACGTCAACGCCGCGAAGTTGTGCAATTTGCTCTGCATTGCGGAGGCTCATAAGTCCTTCCAAAGTCGCTTTTGCACTGTTGATGGGGTTGTTGGAGCCTAAAGACTTGGTTCTGATATCCTTGACGCCTGCAACTTCGAGTACCATACGGACTGCGCCACCTGCGATAACGCCGGTACCTTCTTCAGCAGGAAGGAGGAGAACTTGTCCGCGACCAAACTTGCCCGTCGTCGCATGAGGAATTGTGTTACCCTTCAAAGAAACAGTCACGAGATTGCGTTTTGCGCTTTGCGTTGCTTTCTCGATTGCCTCGGGAACTTCAGCCGCTTTGCCCATGCCGAGACCGATCTTGCCGTTGCCGTCACCGACTACGACGAGTGCGGAGAAACGCATGTTCTTACCACCCTTAACGGTCTTGGTAACACGGTTGACTGCGATGAGTTTCTTGGTCAAACCGTCGTTCTCTTCTCTGTTTCTATCGTTTCTTCTATCACGATTTTCTGCCATAATTCCTCCAATTAAAACTCAAGACCGGCTTCTCTTGCGCCGTCGGCGAGTGCTTGGACTCTACCGGTGTAAAGATAACCGCCTCTATCGAAAACGACTTCTTTGATGCCGAGTGCTTGAGCCTTTTCGGCGATTGTAGCACCGACGACCTTAGCAGCGTCGCTCTTGGAAAGTTCTGCAACTTTCGCAGCGATGTCTTTTTCGACCGTGGATGCAGCGCAAAGGGTGTTGCCCTTCACGTCGTCGATGACTTGAGCATAGATATGGTTTGTGCTTCTGTACACGCTGAGACGAGGTCTTGCGGCAGTACCGCTGACTTTCTTTCTCACTCTTGCGTGACGAATGATTCTATCTGCGTTTTTATCTTTTTTTGTTATCATACTTCACCTCAATTACTTCGTGGCTCTCTTGCCGACTTTGTGGATGACCACTTCATCCTTGTAGTGGATGCCGTATCCGTGATACGGTTCTACCGGTTTGATTGCCTTGATGGTTGCGGCAGTTTGACCGACGAGTTGACGATCGATGCCTTTGACAACGATTTCAAGAGGTTGCGGTTGCGCAAACGTGATGCCGTCCGGAGCGGTAAATTCAACGGGGTGAGAAAAACCGATGTTCATCGTGAGTTTGTTGCCCGCGAGAGTAACCTTGTAACCGACGCCGCTTACAATGAGGCTCTTTTCAAAACCTTTCGTAACGCCAACCACCATGTTGTGGATGAGCGCGCGGTAAAGACCGTGCAATGCGCGATGGTCTTTGTCGTCGGAGTGACGTGTGCATACGATGTGTCCGTTGTCAACGTTGACGTCGATGGACTTGTCAACCTTTTGCGTGAGAGTGCCGAGGGGACCTTTCACGGTAACGAGGTTGTCGTTGTTTTCAAATGTAACACCTTGGGGGATGACGATAGGTGCTCTACCAATTCTTGACATAGCGCGCCTCCTTACCAGATGTATGCCAACACTTCGCCGCCGATGTGTTGTGCCTTAGCCTCTTTGTCGGTGAGAATACCCTTGGAGGTTGAAAGGATGGCGATACCCATGCCGTTCAAAACCTTGGGGAGATTGTCAGCACCTGCGTAAACGCGGAGACCGGGGGTGGATACTCTCTTGAGACCCGTAACGACCTTTTGGCCTTTGACGGGAGCGTATTTCAAAGTGATTACGATGGTGTTTTGGACTGCGCCGTCAACGATTTCGTAGCCTTTGATATAGCCTTCTTTTACGAGTATGTCTGCGATTGCGACCTTGATTTTGCTCGCCGGAACTTCAACTGTTTCGTGCTTTGCGGTCAAGGCATTTCTAATTCTTGTAAGCATATCTGCAATTGGATCAGTCATTTTTTGTGCCTCCTCTTACCAACTTGCCTTCTTTACTCCGGGGATCTCGCCCTTGTAAGCGAGGTTTCTGAAGCAAACTCTGCAAATACCGTACTTTTTAAGAACGGCGTGTGGTCTTCCGCAAATACGGCAACGTGTATATTCACGCGTCGAGAACTTTTGTGGTCTTTGTTGCTTTATTTTCATTGATGTTTTGGCCATAGTTCACTCCTTACTTTGCAAAAGGCATACCCATGAGTTT